>NZ_JANPLK010000078.1 GCF_031426495.1 Gemmatimonas sp.
TCAGAAACTGCGGATTCGTATCGACCACTTTGTAGCGGGCCATGGCAGGATCTCGACAGCGAGGCGAACCGACACCACATTCGATGCAGGACCAACCCGTTGCGTGCTAGCAAGTTCCGTTTCCACATTGGCATGCTTCGGGACTTTTCCTACAGCTTCGTTATGTAGGATTCCGGCATGTGCAGTCACACATTCAGCGGGAAGAGCAGACCTATGAACAGAGCGAGCGCCACGCGTAGCACGTGGTTCCCTGGTTGTGTAGCCGCCGTCATGGTTGCGACGCTCATTGCCTGCAGTAAGGAGGAGAAGCCGGTGGTGTCTGAGAATCGCACGAGCTTTGCCACTCGCTACGCGGCCGCTTGGAGCGGAAAGGATCCGGTCGCTTTCGGTACGTTCTATGATGAGGCGGGGTCGCTCATCGTGAACGGATCGGCGTCCGCTGGGCGGGCCGCCATCGTCGAGACGGCTCGCTCCTACATGGCCGCCTTCCCGGATATGGTCGTTCGGATGGACTCACTTCGCGAGGAGTCGGGAGCGACCGTGTTCCACTGGACGTGGACCGGGACCAATACGGGACCGGGTGGTACCGGGAAGGCGGTGAACCTCACCGGATACGAGCGGTGGACGTTCAGTGCCGATGGGCTGATCCTCAAGTCTGATGGTCACTTTGACAATGACGAGTATCAGCGACAACTCAAGGGTGAGTCGCCCACTAGCCACTAGTTTCGATTGCCGTCGTGGTACTGACGGCCGTGCGATGCCGCGCATAACGATGCTTGCTGCAGACGGGCGTATTCGGAAGCTCGCTGCGCTCGCATTTTGTTGGATCGCCCGCTGCAGAAGCCGGCGTTATGCAGATCACTACCGGAATAGCGCATGAGAATCTTCAAGCATCCAGTGAGCACGCGGCGTCTTCTCCAGCTCGGCCTGGTTGTCACGGGTGCGGTTGCCGGTGCTGTATTCGGCGTGGTCCTCACGCGGCTCGGCAAGCTGGCCACCGGTGCGCCGCCGGCGACGATCGCAAACTATGTGTGGAACGCCGCGGTCTTTGGCGCGTTGGCAGCGGTCGTGAGTCCGCTCGTCACGTGGTCTGAGCTGCGTCGAGCATCGCTCTGGCGCACCGTCACTGAGCCGCTCGTCACCGCAGTCGCCGGCGGCTGTGTCGCCGTCGTCCTCGGCGTTCCGGTGCTGATCCTCGTGTTGCCGCCGCTTGGCCTCGGGCTCGGTTTTGCGAATCTCCGACGACGGTATCCTGAAACGTTCGAGGCGGGCAGGTTGGCGCCTATTCCAGACATGTCTCGCGTGACGGAGTCGTAGGACTGCCATCCTGAGCATCGCTCAGCCCTGCATAACGTTTCGCTGCTGCCGACAGCGACGGTGCGGCCGACTACACGGTAGTGCCGGTGCCGATGATGCTCGACGCCCTGATTGGCGGTATTCGTGAGGCTCGCCGACAGCGCCAGCGTGTCGCCGGCGCCGACGCTGGTGGGCGGTTGACGTGACGGATCCGCCGTACTGGTCGCCGAAACGGTGTAGCTGCCGCCCGCGACCGGTGCCGTCCAGGTCGCCGTGCTGCCGCCGCCGGCGATGCTTCCGCCCGACGCCGTCCACGTCACGGCGGTCGTCGTGGCGTTGGTGACGCTCGCGGAGTACTCGACCGTGTTACCAGGATTCGCGGTAGTGGTCGAGGGTGACCAGCAGGATGAATCGCGACATGTGTGCGCTCCGGGTAGGTGAGACCGTGTGACAGATGCTCGGCCCTATCCGGGAGTGCGCAGGAACGAGGGAACAGGGCTCACCCGCGACGGGCCGCGCCTATGGAATGGCATGCCGTCTCTGCGCGGCAGGCGGGCGTCGACTACTGATCAGCGCGGTGCGATTCCGCCGGAGTGAATTCGCGGGATCGAGGGGTATGCATTGCCGGAAACGGTTCCGCTCCAGGTCGATCGCTCGTCATCGGACGGTTGCGGATCGATCGTGATCTGGACGTGTTACGGCGTTGGACGCCCGACCGATGATCGTCGGGCCTTGACGCCGATCAAAAGCTCTGTTGAACGCGCAGGAGCAGGAAGTGCTCGCGAACCGCTCGATCCGGCCGAGTCAGCGTGATGTCGTACGCGAGAGACAGGCGGGTGAGCGCCGTCGGCACCCACCCAACGGCGACGCCGCCACTGAAGGCGTGTGTCACGGAACGACGCGTGATGCGCGTGGAGAGGGCGTCACCCCACGCACTCAGACTTCCTGCCCGAACGCCAATATCCGTCGCCCCCCGCGGACCCGTGGGAACGATCTCTTGTGTCGGGCGGCGCGTCCCCCCGAGCACGTAGGCCGCCCGCCACGCCAGTGCCGCCGCCGTCATCGGGCGCGGTGCGCTACGGGGGTCGCCGAGTCTCGCCTCTTGCGTGAGCACGGCACCTTCAACCGACGTGACCACGCGACGATCCCCGATTAACGCTCCGATCAGCGCACGTCGTCGCATCCCATCGGCGACGGCGGTTCCGTCCGCGGTTCCATCAGCGCGGAACGAGAGGAGCGGCTGTTGGCCCACGGTGAGCAGACGGGCGAGTCCCGTCGCGTCCACTTCGCCTTCCTCATGGCCGGCGAGCAGGGCGATCTGGGCCTGCCGGTACTGATGCCCATGGCGCGAATCCCAGGCCAGACGCAGGAGTCCGTCGTATCCGGCACCGTCCACGGCGTCGAGATCGCCGTCGGTGTCGATCGTTGGCGCGCCGGTGTTGATGGCGGTGTGGAAGCCGCCCAGCGTCATCGTGAGCGCCCCCCGTTGCACACTGGCCTGTGCCCCAAAGCTGCGGCTCGGCATCAACGAATTGGCGAGTGAGCGCTCGCCGTGCAACAGCGTGGCCGACGACTGTGAGCGCTCCACGCCGAAGGCCGGTCGAAAGCGACCGATGCGCAGCGATGCGTTCGACCGGTCATAGCCGATGAACGCATCCTGAACGACGACACGTCCCTGCCCGAAGTCCGGCTGGAGGCGCATGTGCACGCCGTTGGCCATTCGCGCGTCAAAAATCAGCCGGGCACGGCGGAGGATCAGGCCGTCGGAGGATGAGGCAACCGCTCCCGATAGCAACCGCCCGTCAACTTGCAGATACCCACCCAGCGTGAGCGTCACGTCGCTGTTGCTGGCCAGGCGCAACGTGCTGCGCTCATCGCCGACAGGCAGAGTCGGCGGCGGCGGTGCGGCGGACTGCGCGGTCAGCACCGTGCTGCACGCGCATGTCCCGGCGACGGCCAGCCATCGACTCACGTGCCGCACGTTGCCGTTCACCGCGGCGTCGCCGGCGTGCGCGACGGCTTCGCCTCTTCGACGATCAGCTCGTCGATGTAGCCCGCGCCGAGGTCCCGGTTCGTGCGTACGGTGCCGGTGATGGTCACCGTGTCGCCGACGGCTGCTTCATCGAGCGTGGTGACCGCGAGATCCTGCGTCCCGCGCGCGGCGTCGCCGCTGCCGTCTTGCAGGTGAATCCAGTTCTTCACCATCACACCGGGGTTGTACTTCACCACGACCCCGCGGATCGACACCGAGTTGCCGGCAAGATGACGCTTCCGTGTCCACAGCTCACCGATCGTGCGCGCGTCGCGGTTGCTCGCCCGCGCGATCCGGCTAACCTTGGCGTCTTCGGCGGGCGGGGGCCCTGCCGAGGGGGCGGGCGCGTCGGTTGCGGTGCCAGAGACCGGCTCCCGCCCTGGTACCAGTGTCAACGAGCCGAAGTAGATCTGCGCGAACGTCCGGTTGCGGGTTTGGGATGCGAACTGCTCCATCAGCAGCGGGTTGTACACCGTGACCGGCGATCCGACGGTGAGCGGTGCCTGAAGCACGGCCGCCCAGATCTCGCCCTGGTCGGTCTCGAGGCGCACGTAGGCATACGGGTCGACGGGGATCTGCTCGCGCACGGTGCCTGTGATCGTACCGCCCGGCGCGACCGATGGCGTCGCGGTGGCTGTGGCACTCGGCGGCTGCCCGGCCTGCCGACTGTCGGCCTGCCGATTTTCCGAACAATCAGCGGTAAGCAGCACAGCACAACCCAATGCGACAGCGCAACGCATGATGAACTCGAGAGTTGAAGGCAAGCCAGGGGCCTGTGACAGGATAGCTTCCCAGTTGCCATTCGCACACCTCCGGCAACGTGCCGTTCGTGTCTGGCCATCCGGAGATCTCGTGGAACACCTCGACGTTCGGGATAGGAATTTCAATCGGGGTCGGTCGACTATTCGTCGAGCATTGCCGCGCGAGCGCTGACCTCGCCAGCGCCGCGTGCCGGGCGGCGGGGTGCTCTCCGTCTCGCTCGTGCGCCTTGCGTGCGGTGAGGACGGCGGGCACCGTGGGGGGCGATGCCGACCACGACGACGGTGTATCTGAGTGATGCCCGTTCCGCGACCGCGGAGGTCGTCAACGGATGGAAATTCATACGACAACTATTTTGACACTCACCGCGGTGGCTGGCGCCGACTACGCCAATGGCTCGTAGTTCCGCATGCGCTTCATTGAGTCGCCAGTCTTCACCACCAGTCTCCGACGGCACCTTGATGATGAGCAGTATCGCGCGATGCAGGCCGCGTTGAGTCTGCGCCCAGAGTAGGGGGCGCTCATACCAGGCGGTGCCGGCTTGCGGAAGTTGCGCTGGGGCGCTGAGGGGCGCGGGAAGCGCGGCGGCGTTCGTACGATCTATTATCGCGCCATCGATGACGACCTGTGCTAGCTGGCGTAGATGTACGCGAAGAATGAGCAAGGCGATTTGTCGCCGACACAGATCCGCGCGTTGGCTCGCGTGGTACGCGAGGAGTTCACGTGAAAGCAGAAGCCTTCGAAGCGTTGTTGACGAGCGTTCGCCAGCTCGGTGAAATCCGCCGTGGCGAGTGCAAGCCGTCACGTGCACGCTCGTTCAAGTCGACCGATGTGAAAGCGGTGCGCGCCGATCTCGGCCAGTAGCAATCGGAATTCGCGCTCATGATCGGCGTCAGCGTGGCGACGCTCAGAAATTGGGAGCAGGGGCGTCGGATGCCCGACGGTCCCGCGCTCGCGCTTTTGCAGGTGGGCGCCCACAATCCGGCGGTTGTCGTCGAAAGGTTGCATCGTCCTTGTCCGCGTCGGCGCGGCGCCGCATAACGATGCTTGCTGCTGGCGAGGGCTCTTGCACCAGTTTCGTATACACTTCCACCTAACGAGGATGGGAGTCACGCGTGCCACGATCGGGACCACGCAAGCTGTACACGTACACCGACGAGTTTTAGCCGGCGACTGTTCGTCTCACTCATTAGCCCCGCATGCAGGTCAAGACGGTCGCCGCCGCGTGAGAGATTCATCTCGTCATGCTGTCGAAGTGGCGAAAGGACGTCTGCGACGGAGTCATTCGCGGGCGGGCGGTGAAGGCGCCGCCACCTGGCCCAGCGCGTGAGATCGCGCAGCTGCAGGCGCTCGAGCAGCGGTATGCTGAGCTGCAAGAGGAGCACGAGCTCCTAAAAAACCATTCGCTTCTGTTTCATCGACGCGCACTGCACGCAGTTCCGCGTGATCCGCTACTGCAACGCACGCGATTGAATTCTCAGCCTCAACTACACGTCGCGTATCGCCGTCGAGCGTTGCGCAGCATAATCCACAAGTGTCCACGAAAGTGGTGCAAGATGCCAAACGAGTTACGAAAGCTCGCTCCGCTCGCATCTTCCGTCGCTAGCGCGGCGTCGGTGAAGCGATAGACACCGAGCGAACACCGTTTCATCTTTAGGCCATGACCGAAAAACAATTCACGCTGATCGGCGCAGACGGACAGGAAATGCTGAGTGCGGTACCCGGCACACTTGGCGGAAACCGCCGGCGGAAGATCTATGGGCGCCTCGACTGCCGGAGCGCGGTCGGCTCGCTACCCACGGGATATGCGAAGCATCGGGTCTTCTTTGCAGATGAGGCGACCGCGATCGCGGCCGGCTACCGACCGTGTGGCACATGCATGCAGGCGGAGTACGGCACCTGGGTTGAGGAAGCCATGCGCTCGGGGCGCCTGTAGCGTGGCACGATGGCCATGTTCTGCGCGTCCGTGACCTTCGATCTTCGCATCGTCCACTCCGGTCAGAGCCCACCGAAGTCAATCGTCACATTGTTCGATCGCGCTCGCTCCTTCTCCTTGCGACTCATGGGTGAACGCGAGACGTTGACCTGCGCTGGCCGATTGTGATCGGCGATGTAGCGAAGCTGAGGCACTCGATGCAGTGCGTCTATGTGACAACCGTGCGCGATGCCTGCCGCTTGTACGTGACGGCCTCGTTCATCGTTCACTACTGCACGCTTGCACGACGATACGAGCCAGGTGTCGTCGTGACGGGAAAGGCCGAAGTGGCTCCGCACGCGCTGATCCAGATTCCACGGTGGCATGTGGTCACCGATCCACGGTTGATCGGGATCGGTCGCCAACTTCGAAGTGCATTCGTAGCATCCCGCGTCGAGCATCGCTCGTTCGCTGCGATAGTGCCGACGGCTCACCGGCACGATCACACCGCCACTCGGCTCGACACGCGCTAGAGCCGGGATGCGACTAAGTTTCATCGGGGGATTCTGCCGCGGCGCTTCGGTCGGCGTCTCTCGCTTGTCCGTGTTCTGCGCACTCGGAATTCGTCGTCACATCATTGTCCCTCTCATTGCCAACAACGATCATGCGAATTCTCTCTGTGTTGTTTACGGTGCTTCTCTGTATCGCGGTGCCATTCCCGGTCGCCGCCCAGGTTACGCTCGATCCCGAGCAGCAAGCCGCCATGCAGGCCACCGCGATGCAACAGAGCCGGCCCGCCGAGTTTGTGCTGACACATCGCACGGAGCTCGGTCTCACGGCACCTCAAGTCGCGACACTCGAAACGCTGGTCGTAGCGCAGCGAGACTCGGCCCGCGCGCGACAGATGCGCGCCATGGAACGGATACGGACCTATGCCGCGAATCCCGCACTTGCGGCGGCGGTCAGTTGGAGCGGGCCTGTAGATGCGGCGGCCCTTCGCGACGCCATGTGTCAGCAGACGACCTCTCAGGTGGAGGTCGTGCTCGGAATCGCGTCGGACCGTCGGGTAGTCGCCAGCGTGCTCACTCCGGCTCAGGTTGCGCAGTTACCGCGCATGCAGTCGGAAGACATGCAGAAGGCAATGCGGCGACCGTAGCGTGTCTGAGTGCGGCCCAGAGCAGCGCGCCAGTCGCCTGCTCACCCTCAGTTCTTCCAGTCCGCGAGGAACAGGTTCGTTTCGCCCGGCTTCGCATCGTGTCGATTCGATGCCCAGATCAACGACTTGCCGTCGGGGCTGAACATCGGGAATCCGTCGAAATCTTCGTGCGTGGTGAGACGCTCGAGACCTGTACCATCAACGTTCACGAGAAACAGATCGAAGTTGCGGCTGCGCGGATTGCGATGATTCGACGAGAAGATGATGCGCTTGCCGTCCGGTGTCCACGACGGACCGAAGTTGGCCCCGCCGAGCTTGGTGATCTGCTTCTGGTCGGAGCCGTCGGCGTTCATCACGAAGAGCTCCATGCGATTCGGACGGATCATGCGCTTGCCGAGCAGGTCCTGGTAGGCCTTGAGCTCGGCCGCGTCGGTGTAATGCCACGCGCGGTATACGATCTTCTTACCGTCGGGCGACCACCACGGACCACCGTCATATCCCGGCGTCGTGGTCAGCCGCTTCACGTTGGTGCCGTCGACATTCATCGTGTAGATGTCGAGGTCACCGTCCTTGAGCGACGTGAACACGATGGACTTCCCGTCGGGTGAGAGCACACCCTCGGCGGTATACACGCCGTAGTTCGTGAGGCGCTTGAGGTTCTTGCCATCGCGGCCCACGGTGTAGATGTCGAACCGATCGATGCCCCACACGTAGCCCTGCGACGGATCCGGCTTCACGGGGCAGGCGCTGTCGGCAGCATGCGTGGAGGCGAAGAACAGGCGCTGGCTGCCCGGCAGGAACCAGCCGCAGGTGGTCTTGCCACCGACCGACACCTTGGTGAGGCCGGAGCCGTCGCGGCGCATCACGTACTGCTGATCGCAGGTGCGACCGTCACGCGTGGACTGGAAGGTGATCCACTGGCCGTCGGCGCTGAAATACGCCTCGGCATTCTCGCCGCCGTTCGTGAGCTGTCGGATGTTCGAGATGTGGGATTCGCCGCTGTCGGGGGCGATGACGTCACCCATCGGCGCCGCGGTGGCGGTCGCGCTGGAGCGGGTCGACGAGGTGCAGGCCGCCGCGAGACTGGCGACCGCAACGAGGATCGGGAGGGGGGTAAAAATACGCATGGGCTGAACCGTAGAGAGGTTCAGCCCATGCGGCAATGCAGTAGAGATACGTACCGTTAGGAGTGCACCGGCGAGCAGCGCCGTGAGTTCCTGATCAGTTTCCGCTTCGGCGGGCCACACCGGCCTTGGTCACGGCCGGTGCGGCGCCGGCGGCCGTGAAGACGTCCTTCTGCACGACGGCTTTCTTGAGCAGGTCAATTGCGGCGCGCAGCTGATTGTCGTCCTTCAGGCTCCGGCGACGGACCAACGTATCGCCAAAGGCGATCTTGGCCACGCGATCTTCAATGGCGCGGTCGATGTCGGGTGCCCCGCCGTCCCAGACGGCTTTGTCGATCTTGACCGTATCGGCGACCAGCTTCTGATAGAGCTCATCGCGCCACGCCGGGTTGACCGTGAAGTCGGGCTTCACTTTGCCCTTCTGGCCTTCGGCGATCACGGCGATCTGGTTGAAGTATTTCTGGAAGCTCGGGGCAATGGCGCGACGGAAGGCCTGTTCGGCGCCGGAGAGCGTATCAGGGGCCACGATCACGTCGGGCGTGATCGCACCGCCGCCGTACAGCGTTCGGCCGCTGGCCGATTTGTACGTCGGACGCGCCTTCCGCACGGAGTCCGTCTCCATGGAGTCGGGGAGTACCTCGAGGAACTGCCCGTCGGCGTTCAGCTTGCGCTCCTTCTGGATGGAGCGACCCGACGGCGTATACCACTTGCCGGTCGTGATCTTGAGCGCGTACCCGCCATCGAGGTTGTACACCGACTGCACGAGGCCCTTGCCGAAGGACGTGGTGCCCAGCACCAGCGCGCGGTCGTAGTCCTGCAGGGCGCCGGCGACGATCTCAGACGCGGAGGCCGATCCACCGTCGACCAGAACGACGAGCGGAACCTCGGGGGCAAGCGGGTCACGTTCGGCCACGAACTTCTGGAATTCGCCACGACCGCGCACCGATAGCAGTTCCTTGCCTTTTGGCAGGAACAGGTTCGACATGGCGAAGGCCTCGTCGAGAATGCCGCCGGGATTGCCGCGCAGATCGATGATGATGCTCTTCGCACCGCGCTTGCTCAGCGCGATGACCGAGTTGGCAATGTCTTCAGTGGTCTGCTCCGAGAATCGCTGTAGCGGAACGTAGCCGACTTTGTCTTCGATCATCATGGTGTACGGCACGGCCGGCACGGTAATCTGCGCACGCTTGAAGCTCATCTTGATCGGCTGAAGCGCGCCGATCCGTCCAAAGGTCACGTTGACCGGCGAGCCAATCGGGCCGAGCAGCTTGTTCTGGACCTGCTGCGTGTTGAAGCCACGCGCATTGGTCGTGTCGATAATCATGATCTTGTCGCCTTCCTGCACACCACCGCCCTCGGCGGGAGAGTTCGGGAAGACTTTGTTCACGGTCACGTAATCACCGACCTTCGAGATCTCCATGCCGATGCCGGCATAGCGACCATTGGTGTTCCGCGAGAACTCTTCGAGCTGCTTAGGTGTGAAGAGTTCGGTGTAGGGGTCGTTGAGTTCCTTCACCAAGCCGCGCGCGGCCTTCTCGTACAGCTGCTGCGCGTCGAGCGTGTCCACGTAACGCAGGGCGACGAACGTCAGCACCTGGTCGAGGAGCTGAGCTCCGCCACGCGTGGACCGCGCCTGCAGGGCAAAGCCCCCGGCGAGCACGGGGAGGAGAATCAGACTGGCCAGGGCGGCCTTACGGGTGCGTGTCATGCGGCTGCTCTCAAAGGAGGGACCGGGAAGAACTCTCTAGAATACGTACGCCTGCCGACAGCCGCTGTTCCGGTACGCGACGGTCAGGTCTCTTCGCGGGGACGGGAGCCGAGGACGTAATCCACGCTCCAGATCCGATCGTACTGCCGAACGGCGATATCCCTCACCAATCCGGCACTCAGCAGCATTTCATGCGCTGGTTGTAGGACGCGCTGGAGGTGCGAAGGGTATCGCTGGGTGAGCGGGAGCTGCTCAGCCAGTCGCTCCAGGGACACGCGCCAGGAAAGGCGTCCGTCGGAGCGGGCCACCTCGAGAATCCGGTACAGGCGACGGGCCACTGGCGACGACAGGGCGTGGTACCGGGCCGCCGAAAGGGTGATGGTGTGGCGGGCTGCCAGATTCGCGCGCACGGTGGCCGACAGGGTGACGCGGGCGTCGCCGGGCTCGCCCGCGGCCAGATTGCCGAACAGATGCAGCTGCTCGCGATCGGCCACCCGTCGGCGTTGCACCGACACGGTACTGAGCACGGTGAAGCTGATGTCCTCGTGGCCCGACTGCGCCGACCAGTAGGCGCCGACCGATTCGAGGGTGGTGCGTTCAAGGCGAGACAGCGCGGCTCGTAGCTGCTCGTAGGTGCGGCCATCGGCGCGCCGGCCCATGGAGCGCAGGAACGCATGCAGCGTGAAGGTGACGGCACCGTCGGCAGGGGAGCCGCCCTCGTTATAGCGGTGCAGCAGCTCGACGTACACATCCTGATCGAACGTGCCGGGCAGGCGATCGCCGGGCGCGGGGATGACACGCCACCGCCCACCGTTCTCGGTCGAGAACGACACGGGTGTATCGTCGGCGGAATCGCTGAGGCGAAAGAGCGGGAGTTCCTCGAGGGAACGATCGAGGATCACCCCGCGCACAGCCGGGCGCTTGCGTGCAGCGAGTGTCATCGGAGGAGTAAGCTGTCCGCCCGACGGTACGGGCGCCAGTCTAGGCGAGCGTTATGACCTGCCCGGACACGTTTCGTGCCAGCTCGCTGGCAAGAAAGGCGATGACGTCGGCGACCGACTCGCGATCGACGTAATCCGTCTTGTCGCCCATGTCGGCGAGGTTCGCCGCGGTGCGGACGGCGGTTGGGGCCACAGCATTGGCTCGCACCCCGTAGGGCTTCTCCTCGGCGGCCACCGCCCGCATGAGGGTGAGCACGCCACTCTTGGCTGCGGCATAGGCGGCCATGCCCTTGGGCGAACCACCGGGAAGCGCGGCGACCGAGCCGAAGTACACGAAGCTACCCTTGGCCGCACGCACCGCCGGCAAAAACGCGCGCGTGGCGCCGAAGGCGGTTTCGAGATTGATCATGAACTGCTTGCTCCACGCGGCCGGGTCAGCATCACTGATCGGGCCAGTGATGCCAAAACCGCCAGCCGCGCAGATCACGGCGTGCACCTGTCCACCGAACTGCGCCTGGGTTTGTTGAACGACTTGATCGGCGGCAGCCTTAGCCGCATTCGCGTCGGCGAGGTTGGCCACATGCGCCGTGGCGGTGAATCCCTGCGCGGTGAGCCACGCGGCGCGTGCTTCGACTTCGGCGGGTTGTACATCCAACAGGGCCAATGTCGCGCCGCGATGCGCAAAGGCGAGTGCAACCGCTTCGCCGACCTGACCGGCCCGACCAACACCGGTGATCACGATGAGCTTGCCGCTGAAGTCGAGTGCGTCGGTCATTGGTGATCTCGTGGAAGGCACCGTGCAAACAGCCAACTGCAACAGCGGGAACACGGAATGAACGGATAACACAAATCACACAGATAAGCGAAATCGCGCTGTTGATCTTATCGGTGTAATCTGCAAAATCCGTCCTCTCCGTGTTCCCGCTGTTGCGTTTGCTGTTGCGTTTGCTGTTGCGGCTGCAGTAAGGAACTACCTCGCCAGCAACTCGCGAATGGTATCCGCCGTCGCCTCAAGGCAGAGCGCCAGGCGATCCGGAGTGTGGTCGCCCATGTGGCCAATGCGGAACGTGCTGCTCTTGAGTTTGCCGTAGCCACCGCCTATCACGAAGCCGCGCTTGGCGACGCCCTTTACGATGTCGTCGCCTTTCAGTGAGGTGGGTAACGCGACGGCGGTGACGGTGCCGCTGCGCGCGTGCTCGGGCGCGTACACGCAGAACGCTTCGCCGGTTTCTTCGCGCAGAGCGTGCACCCAGGCGTGCGTCATCGATGCCATCTCCGTGTGGCGCGCCCAGCGCGCTTCGATGGTTTCGCGGGCGATGTGCTCACCTTGCACCGCGGTGGCATACAGCAACGAGATCGCCGGTGTGCTGGGCGTCTGGTTCTTGTGCACGAACTCTTCGAATTCCACCATGTCGAAGTAGAGGCCGCGCGCCGTCGCCTGACTGGCTTGATCGATATAGCGTTTCGACGCTACGCCGAAGGCCAGACCGGGCGGCAGTGCGAGGGCCTTCTGTGAGCCGGTGAGCACGAAGTCGAGATCCCAGGCATCGGTATCGACTTTCACGCCACCGAGTCCCGTGACGGAGTCGACGAGCACCGCCGTGCCGTACTGATGCGCGAGGGCGGCGAGTTCCGGCAGGGACGTGAGCGTGCCCGTGCTCGTTTCCGAGTGCACGACAGTGATGGCCGAGAAGCGCCGCTCGCGGAGCGCGCTCTCGACGACGTCGAGCGGAACCGCCTGATGCCAGTCGCCACCGACGACGCGCGTTTCGCGCCCGCACGCGAGCGCGATGTTGGCGAAGCGCTCACTGAAGGCGCCGTTCACCATGGAGAGAATTGGACCCGGCGCCGCACAGCGGATCGCCGCTTCCATCAGTCCGGTGGCGGATGAACTCGACACATACACCGGCCGCGTGGTCCGGAATATCGGACGCAGGCCATCCTGAATGCGCGCGAACAACGCTTCGAACACGGCACCACGATGCGGCAGCATCGGCGCCAGCATTGCCTCGAGCACGTCGCGCCGTACCTCGGTGGGGCCGGGAAGAAAGAACGTACCGAAGTCGGACATGGCGCCTTATCTCGAGGAGACGGGATGAAAGAGCAAGGGGTACAAGGCGGCGAAGCTGTCGGCTTCCGCGTCGGCGACGGCCACCACATTCTCGCGGCGCGCGACGCCGGTGTACGCGATGAACTCCGTCACGACCCCGCGTACGGCGGCATCGGTAGAGCCGTCGCCGATCATCACGGTGGGCGTGGCCAAGGCGAGCCGCTGCACGATGAGCGGCTTGCCACGCTGCGTGGAGAGCGGCTGATCGCCATCGAGCAGGCTCATGGTGCCATCGGTATCGCGCGCAAGCGACACGGCGTGCACGCGATCGGTGGGCACGCCCAACTGCAACGCAATCGGCACGATGGCGATACGCAATCCGCCGCTGAGCAAGTGCACCTGCGTGCCGGCGCGCTGCAGCAACGTGATGAGTTCCTGTGCGCCGGGCTGCAACGACTCGCGATACGCCTCAGCCAGCGAGATCAACTCACCGGCCGTCGGACGGATGCGTTGCAGCCGTCGCGTGTACACCGCCTCGATCGGCATCACACCGGCCATGGCCTGCGCCGTGAGCACTTCACTTTCGCGGGCAATCTCCGGGTCCCGTCGCGCGGCCAGCCAGTCGATGCCCTCGATTGCGCACACCGTCGAGTCGACGTCGAAGATCACCGTCTTGAAGCGCGGACGTCGGAGGTCGACCGACGCGGCCGTTGTCGTGATCGTCACAGTACGTTGCCTTGCGCCAGCAGGCCGAAGGGGTCGAACTCACGCTTGATGGCGTGCATCACGCGGAGCTGCGCGGGGCTGGCCTGCATCGGCAGCCACCGGCGCTTGAGTTTGCCGATACCATGTTCGGCCGCCACCGTCCCGCCCATCGCGATCACTTCGCGCAAGGTCGCTTCGACCACGCGTTCAATGCGATGCAACTCCTCCGCATCCTGCGCGATGAAGTTCTGATGCGGATGGCCGTTGCCGGCGTGTCCGTACGCGATCCCTGATGTCACACCGGCGTCGGCGGCGAAGCGTCGCGCGAGGTGCAGTGCTTCGGCCAGTCGAGGATACGGTACGGCCCAGTCCGTGCTGACCTTGCGGCCGCCGAACGGTCGTCGCGCCGCACCACGCTCATTCATCGTGGCCGGTACGGCGTGGCGCAGATGTCGCGCGTCACGCAGGGCCGTGGCCGAATCGTACACGCGGATGTCGGCACTCAGCGCGGCGTGCGCGTCGGCCAGCTCGAGCCACGCCTCGAGCGGTAGGTCATCGTCGGGCCGTGATTCGTCGGCGCCAGTTTCCTCGACATACACCATCGCGGTCGCGTTCGTGGCCCAGCCGGTGCTGCCCTCCGCCGCGCGCGCGATGTCCATGGCGCCCTGATCGAAGAACTCGAGACAACGCGGATGCACCGCGGTGGAGCGCCGCGCCGACACGACAAACGCCAGCGCATCGTCTTCGCGCTCGAACGGCACCATGAGGCCGAGCACCTGCGGCGGCAGCGCGTGGAGCGAGAGTTCCGCTTCGACGACGACGCCGAGCGTGCCTTCACTGCCCACAAACCAATCGACCGGATCGTGGGCGATGGGATAGCCGACGGTGTTCTTCTCGAGTTGTGGGCGGCGCAGGTCGAGGCGCTCGCCACTGGCCAGCAGCACGGTGATCGCCCGCACGTGGGGCCGGGTGGCACCATAGCGCAGCGAGCGGGCGCCGGACGCGTTGCAGGCGATGGCGCCACCGATGGTGGATTCTTCTTCGCTGGTGGGATCGGGCGTAAAAAGCAGGCCGGCCGCTTCTGCGGCCCGGCGTACATCCGCCACTATCGCGCCGGGCCCCACGCGAATGCTTCGTGCGGCGGTGTCCACCTCGCCGATCGTACCCAGTCCGCGCAACGACAGCAGGAGCCCGTGATCGGTGATCGACGCGCCGGTCGTACTCGACTGCCAGCCGGCCGGCGTCACGGCCGTGCGCGCGGCGGTGGCCTCGCGCAGCAGCTCCGTGACTTCCTCGATGCTGGTAGGACGTGCCACGGCATCGGGCGTCATCTCGAGTCCCGACGCATCGCGCGCGAACGCCCGACGGATGTCGACATCGACGGTCGTCACGTCGCTGGTGATAGTCATCAGGGCGCTCGCCTACTCGGCGCCGAAGTGCGCGACGCTCGCCGTGAGTACGTCGGGGAGTTCCAGCAGCGCCTTGCGGGTCTCTTCGCTGACGGTGCCGTCCACCGAGATCGCCGCCAGCGCATCGCCGCCCTGGGCCAGCCGGGCCTGATGATACTCGGCGATGTTGACCTTGCGTTCGCCCAGCAACGTGCCGACGCGACCGATGACGCCGGGCACGTCGTGATTGGTGAGAATGAGCAGCGTCTGACGCGGATTTACATCGACATGGAACTGTCCGATGCGCGTGAGCCGCGGCTTGCTGTCTTCGGGCGCCACACCGGCCACGGCCAGCTGCTGCATGCCGCCGGCGAGTGCGACTTCGATGGCGCGCGGGTGTCCGAGCTCGCTGGACTCACCGACCGAGAGCTCAAGGCCGCGCGCTTCGGCGAGACTGCGAGCGTTGATGAGATTGAGACGATCGGTTTCGATGACGCCTTCCAGGACACCAGCGGCCGCCGCGGCCAACAGTGGGCCCGCCCCGTGCGCGAGGTCGGGACCGATGCGGAGCGCCAGTCGCCGCACCGCGCGCATGCCCTGGTCGGCCAGCACGGCACGCGCCACGGCGGCGGCGCGACGCGCCACGAGCATGGCGGGCTGCAGGTCTCCCCACTCGCCCGACCCGCCGGCCACGTTGATCGACTTCGAGAGATCGTTGTGCAGCAGCGCATCACGGACCGCGAGACAGACATCGCGCGACACGTTGCGCTGCGCTTCGACCGTGTTGGCGCCCAAGTGCGGCGTGAGCAGCAGATTCGGGGCGGTGCGCAGCGGGGAATCGGCGACGAGCGGCTCGGCGGTGAACACGTCGAGTACCGCGCCGCGCAGCTGATCGGCTTGCAGTGCGGCCAACAGCGCCGCTTCGTCGACGATGCCGCCACGCGCCATGTTGACCACGATCGAACGGGCCGGGAGTCGTCCCAGTTCGCGCTTGCCGATCATGCCGCGCGTTTCGTCGTTGAGCGGCACGTGCATTGTCAGGATGTTGCTCTCGCCGACCAGTGCATCGAGCGACACCGCGCGCCGAACGCGCAGCGCGGTGAAGCGTTCGTCGGCGATGTATGGATCGAAGGCCACGACCGTCATGCCGAAGGCGTGCGCACGCATGGCGACTTCACTGCCGATACGCCCGAGGCCGACGATGCCGAGCGTCTTTCCCTTGAGCTCGCGGCCCATAAGCTTGGAGCGATCCCACACGCCGTTCTGCATCGAGAGTGCGGCGGCGGGCAGCTGCCGCAGCAGGCCGATCACCGTACCGAAGAACAGCTCGGCCACGGCGACCGTGTTGCCGGCGGGCGCGTTGATGATCGCCACCCCCAATTCGGTAGCGACATCGAGGGCGATGTTGTCGACACCGACACCAGCGCGGCCGACGACGCGCAGCTTCTTCGCGGCACGCAGCAGTTCGGCGGAGATCTTGGTGGCACTGCGTCCGACGATGGCGTCGTACTCGCCGATGCGCTGCAGCAGTTCATCCTTGGGCAGCGTGGGGACTTCATCCACGAGCAGTTCGGTCTCGGCCGCGAGCAGGGCGAGTCCTTCCGGATCGACATCGTCAGTGACGAGAACGCGATATGCCATGAGTGCACACGAAAGGAGACGCCGCGCCGTGCACTGCCCGGTGCAGGCATGACGCGACGCGGTGAAGAGGCAACGGTCTTGGAACCAGCGGAGGGATCAACAACCCGAGCGGCAGATCAGGTCCCGAAGTCGTTCCGGCCAAGCGTGGTACGCAGCATCTCGCGCAGCGCAACCAGCAGGTCGTCGCGGGCGGCCGGCGAGTCGTCTCGTACATGCAACTCCACGCCGTCGGCAATGGGCACGTGTCGCCAGCTCGCGACGCCATTGTGCTTGGGCGCACTGGAGTCCATCTGCAGCGTGAGGGCCGGCGCGAGTGACGCGGCCACGCGCCGTTCGAGCGCATCGCCGGTGACTTCCCGCATTTCCTTCTTGATCGCGTCGAGCGTCTGTCCTTCGCGCTGGCGGATCTTGATCGCGAGGAGTTGCAGAAGATGCCGATAGCCGTAGGTCGCGGCGGTGCCAGCGCCTTCCGGTCGATCGAGCAGCCCGTTCGCTACATAGAAGCGCACGGCGCGCGCACTGGGCATAGCCCGCGCTGACGCGTTCGTGGGCTTCATGCCGGCAGAATCCACCAGTGCAGCGGCGTGGGCCGCGAGCCCGCGGGCATTCCACGGGGCATTTCGCGCGTGAGCGCGGAGAAGTGGGACGGGAGACTCGGCCATGGGGAGGGCAATATACGCTGGATCGTGGCCGTGTGCTGACATCACTTGTGTGGCTCGACATTTGTCGCTCGACAACGATCATGCGACTGCGCCGACTCGCCAGGCCGCCCGTGTGACACTCCCCAGTATCACCCACCACCCACCAGGACGACCTGACGATTGTGTCGGCGCAGTCGCGCGACCGAACCTGCTGTACCGATGCGCGTTACTCGCGGACCGCCGGTGCAAAGGCGGATCGGACGCCAACGGTCGTGGCGTACTGCGCGATCGTGGCGAGGTCGACCGGCTTCTCCAGGAAGTGCAGCGCGCCCAGGCGGAACGACGCTTGTCGGTTGGAATCGTCTGGATACGCCGTGAGCACCAACACCATCGCGTCGGGCGAAAGCATCCCGGCCAACGCCATCACCTGCAATCCACCATCGCGCTTGCCGCCGAGCCGAAGGTCGGTAACGACGAGGTCGAAGCGCTGCGTGCGGAGACGCTCGAGCGCCTCGGGCAGCAGCTCCGCCGAACTGACGACGTTGCCTTCCACGTCGAACAGCTCAACGAGGATGTCGCGAATAGACTGCTCGTCTTCAACGATGAGGACGGACTTGATGGCATCGTTCGAGTTGTTCATGCGCCGTACAGAAGGCGAGAAGCGGGCCGAAGTCCGTGCGGTGATGACAACCCGTTATTCAGAAACGTGTTAGGAATTTGTGATATCACAAGGTTGCTCTCAGACGCTGTCGAAATTCCGGTCGAATGACCGACGCGACGTCCGAAAATCGGTCACGCGCCGTCGGTCGGATAGCGTTTGAGCTTCTCGAGCAGGGTGGAACGGGCAATCCCCAGAAGGCGGGCCGCATGGGTCCGATTGCCGCCACTCGCCGCCAGCGCTTCGCGGATGGCCTGATGCTCGGCTTGCTCCAGCGTGCGCGGATCGTTCGGTACCACGCGCACCGGGTTCGTCGGCGTCGGGGGCACGGGCAAGCCGAGGTGCGAGGGCTCGATGGGTCGGCCTTCGGCAAGGATGGCGGCGCGCCAGATCGTGTTTTTGAGCTCCCGAATGTTACCGGGCCAGCGATAGGTGGCTAACGCATCCTCTGCTTCGTTCGTGAGCGAACTGCCTTTGGGGAGCATCGCCATGGCCATCGTCAGAATTTCGTCCTGCCGCTCGCGCAATGGTGGGAGCGTGATCGTCAACACCTGCAACCGGTAGTACAGGTCGGCGCGAAACCGCTTCTCGGCCACGGCGTCGGCCAGCGACTGGTGCGTGGCAACGACGACCCTGGCGGACGACCGCAGCATCGTCGTGCCCCCGAGTCGTCGGAACGTGCGTTCCTCCAACACCTTGAGGAGTCGGGGCTGCACCTCTGCACTCAGCTCGGCGATCTCATCGAGAAAAACGGTGCCTTCGCCAGCCACTTCAAGGAGGCCGCGCTTGGCCTGACGTGCATCGGTAAACGCCCCTCGTTCATGGCCGAACAATTCACTTTCGAAGAACGTCGCGGAAAGGGAGGCGCAGTTGACCTCGACGAACGGTGAAAGGTTCCGCACCGAACGATCATGAATCTGCCGCGCGATGTACCCCTTGCCGGTACCCGTTTCGCCCTGCAGGAGGATAGGGGCGTCGGGGTTCCTGGCGGCGAGATCGATGAGATCGGAGACCGTGGGGGCCATCGCCGGTGGCGTCGCCTGTGTGCGCCCCTGCGCGCGAAGTACGGCCACTTCCTGCCGAAGCCGACCCCGTTCGGCGGCGCGGGTGACGGCGGCAGCAAGCAGTTCGAGATCGACTGGCTTCTCGAGGAGATCCGCCGCGCCGTGCTGCATGGCGGCGACGGCGGTGCGCACGTCGGCGTATCCGGTGAGCACGATGACGGCCAAGTCGGGGTCGTCGGCTCGGAGCGCCTCAAGGGCGCGAACGCCGTCGGCATCGGGGAGGCGCAGATCGAGCAGCACCACATCGGGCGCGTGCTCGGCAGCCAGACGTCGGCCTTCGGTGGCGGTAGACGCCCCGCGCGCCGTGAAGCCAAACGTCTCGAAGAATTCGACCAGGGTCGAGCGCACCGTTTCGTCGTCGTCGATCACGAGCAAGGACAACGTCACGTGGCCGCCGTGGGGGGAAGCGTAAGGGTGAGCGTGGTACCGGCTTCGGGGACGCTATCGATGCTGATCGTGCCGCCGTGCTCGTCCATGATGCGCTGGCAGAGCGCCAGCCCGATGCCGGTGCCGCCGGCTTTGGTGGAGTAGAAGAACTCGAACACATGCGGCAGGACATCGGGTGGGATGGCCGGACCGCCATTCGCCAGGCGGCAGCGCCAGCCGCCCACCGGCGATACCTGCGAGATGAGCACGAGTTCCGATCCTTCTGGAGCCGCGTCGCAGGCGTTCACGAGGATATTGCGGCAGACCTGTCCCAGCTGCTCGAGGTCGATCAGACTGCGTACGGGATGCTCCGGCCGCACCCGGCGAATCGAGAGCTGGCGAGCCTCGAGGCGGGCGCGTTCGCCGTCGAGAATGTCGTCCCACACCGATTCCGGATCGGCGGGCACGAGATGCGCCGCGTTCGGGCGGCCGAACTCGAGGAGCGACGTCACCATGCGGTTGAGTCGTTCGACTTCGCGCAGGATGCGGCCGACGTTCTTCTCGACCACGGGGTCTTCCTTCGCGCGGAACTGGAGCAGCTGGGCGGCGGAGGAGATACCGAACAGCGGATTTCGCAGTTCATGGGCAACGCCTGCGGCCACCTCGCCGATCGCTTCGAGCCGACGCTTCGACTCCACGCGTCGCACCAACCAGGCGCGCTCGATGGCCACGGCCGTCTGCGCCGCGATCACGGCCAGCACGCGTTCCGCCTCTTCGAGCGCCTGTTCGGACTCGATCGGCTCGGCATAGAGGGTGATCGCGCCGAGGACACCTTCGGCGGTAATCAGCGGGGCGGTGATCTCGAGACCGACGTTCGTGGACTGTCGGGCCACGTTGCCGGTGGCGAGCGCGTCGAGCCAGGTGCGAAGCAGGCGGACTTCGAGCTGCCTGCTGGTATGCGCGTCGTAGCCTTGCCGGTGGGTGATACGGAACTCGGCGGTGTCATCGTCGGCGAGGGCGATGACGAAACCGGTGGAGGGGACGGCGCGGAGCAGCTGGTGCGCGACTTCTTCGTAGACACGATCGAGCGAGATCGCTTCGGCGAGAGCGATGCCGGTATTGATCAGCGCTTCCCGCGAGCGGTGACTCGGCGTGATGTCCACCGTTGAGAAGACGAATCCGGACACCTGTTGGCCGTCGTCGATGGCGGTGACCTGCATGAGGAACACGCGTTCCTCGTTCGGCGAGCTGCAGGGGAACTCCCAGCGGACAACCGGCACGCGCCGTTCACGCAGGAGCGCCATGGCGCGCTCGATCTGCTCGCGCGAGGGGTCGTCGGAGACGCTGTCGAACACAGAGCGCCCGAGCACCGCCGCTTCCGTGGCAATGCCGGGCGCTCCGTTGTCTCTTGCGAACGTCGACCATGCGCTATTCGCCGCCGTGATGCGTCCGTCGAGATCGACGGACCACACGGTGAGCGGCAGCGCGTCGAGCAGCCGCCGCGCGAACGGCGGCTGCTCGTCGGGCGGCATCACCGGCGCTTCGCGCCCTTCTTGGCGGGCTTTGCGGCTTTCTTGACGGCCTTTGCCGGCGCCTTCTTGGCCGCCTTCTTCGGTGCCGCCTTGACTGGCGCTTTCTTGACCGACTTGGCCGGCGCCTTCTTCGCCGGTGCCTTCTTGGCCGGTGCCTTGTTGGCGGCCTTCGCGGGCGCCTTCTTGGCCGGAGCCTTCTTCGCCGGGGACTTCTTCGCTACGGCCTTCTTGGCGGCCTTGGCGGGCGCCTTTTGGGCCGGTGCCTTGGCCGCCGGTGCCTTGGCCGCTGGTGCCTTGGCCGCTGGTGCCTTGGCCGCTGGTGCCTTGGCCGCTGGTGCCTTGGCCGCTGGTGCCTTCGTGGTCGGCGCCTTCACCGCGGCCTTCTTGGCCGGAGCCTGCTCGACTTTCGTGGCCGGAGCCTTGGGAGCCGGCTTGGCCGCCGGCACCTCGGCCGCTGGCGCCTTGGGTGCCTTGGGTGCCTTGGGTGCCTTCACCGGCACGGGAGCTTTGGCGATCGGTTCGGACTCGTCGTCCTCGATCTCCAGGATCTCATCGATGTCCTCGATCTCGTCGATGATGACCGGCACTTCGACCTTGGGCTCCGCCTTGGGTGCCTTCGGCTTCGGGGCCGGCTTGGGCGCACCAGGATTCTTGGGCGGACGACCGGGGCCACGACGCACGGGGCGACTGAAGATGTCGTCTTCGTCGTCCTCGTCCTCGATCAGCTCGTCCTCGAAGCTGTCGCCCTCGTCGTCATCGTCGTCGTCCTCCTCGTCGTCGTCGGCACTGTCCCAGAGGGAATCGCCGCCTTCGGAGGGGAGGCCGTAGCCATCCTCCTCGTCTTCGTCGTACGACGAGCGGCCGTAGCCCACATCATCCATGTCGTCATCCATCAGATGGAGCTTCCCAATCTCGTCGCCACGCGGCATGACGCCTCCTCTCCTCGGAAAAGTTCGAACGCGGTCGTCGACCGCACCGGCTCGTAGACCGGCCGCAGCAACGCGGCTCGTGATACCCAGACTTCGTGTGCTACTGAATAGCACGACCAAGTACATACAAAAAGCGCGGGAGTCAAGCGCTGGGCTTACTTCACGCGCGGAATTCCTTCCACGGTTCCGCCGCGAACGACGGCATTGAGCGCGTCGTAGATGCGCGGCTCGAGCAGACGCCCCGCCTGCGTGCGCAGGTAATCGAGGGTCGTGTCGGCGGTCATCGGCTCCCGATAGGCACGTTGCGAGGTGAGGGCGTCGAACGCGTCGGCCGCCGTGAGAATCCGCCCGCCGATCGTGATGTCGTCGGCGGCGCGCCCAAACGGGTAGCCACTGCCATCCCAGTGCTCGTGGTGGTCGCGGATGAACAGGAGCGCGTCGCCAAGGTGGTGGAGCGGCGAGAGGATGTCGAGACCGATCCGTACATGATCCTTGACGTGCGCGAACTCCTCATGCGTGAGGGGGCCCGGCTTGTTGAGGACCACTTCACGGATCCCGATCTTGCCCACGTCGTGCAGCCGCCCGGCGGTGTGGATGCCGTCCACGGTGGCTGTTTCGAGCTCGAGGTGCGTGGCGATGGCGGCGGCGATCTCCGCCACCCGCTGCGAGTGCCCGCGCAAGTAGACGTCCTTCGCTTCCATCGCGTTGATGAGTGTCTCGGCCACGCTCACGGTCATCAGGCGGAGTGCCCCCTTCTCGCGCTCGAGCTGCACGGTGCGCAGGGCCACCTCCTCGCGAATGAGCCGGTCGACTGCGCGTCGTTCGACAGTGCGCACCCGGCGCATCATGGCCCGCTCCACGGCGGCCTGTAGGTCGGGGAGTTCGACGGGCTTGGTGAGGTAGTCGAACGCCCCGCTGGAGAGCGCCTCGGTGGCGCTGGCGGCATCATTGACCGCGGTCAGCATGATGATGCCGAGATCCTCGTCGATCGAGAGGGCGCGCGGTACGACGTCGAGGCCGGTGATGCCGGGCATCCGAAGATCGCAGAGCATCAACGAGAAGCGGTGCTGGCCGAGCATCTCGAGCGCCGCCGCTCCGGAGTCGGCCACTTCCACTTCGAACCCGCGCGTGCGCAGAAAACGACTCAGCGCCAGCCGGATCGTGGACTCGTCGTCGACGACCAGAATGCGGCGCAGGGAATCCTGTGCCAGCGCGGCACCGGCGGCTTCGATCGCTACGATCGGATCGTGTCCCGGAAGGCTGGTCATGGTCGCTCGGAAGGCACGGCGGGGAGAGTGATGGTGACGGTCGATCCCACGTCGGGCTCGGACTCGACGCCGATCGTTCCGCCGTGTGCGTGAATGATACCGTAGCTGACGCTGAGGCCGAGCCCCGTGCCGACGCCGGCCGGTTTGGTGGTGTAGAACGGCTCGAAGATGCGTCGGCGCACATCGGCTGTCATGCCGACACCCGTGTCGACCGCGGTAATGGTGACGTGGTCGCCGTCGTGCGTGGTCCGGATGACCAGCCGTCGCTCGTCCCGCCCGGCCATCGCATGTTCGGCGTTGCCGATCAGGTTGAGGAGGACTTGCTGCAGCTTCTGCGAGTCGCCTCCGATGCGTGGCGCGGTGGGATCGAGCTGCAGATCAACCTTCACGCCGGCGCTGCGCAGCGGGTATGCCCGGAGCCGGACGGTCTGCTCGATCACCTCGTTGATATCCACCGGACCCGCCCCACGCTCGGTCTTGCGGGCGAACAGCAGCAGATCCTTGATCACAGTTTTGGCGCGGTCACTTTCCTGCTTGATCAGTTGCACCGATTCCCGTTGGTCGTCCCCAAGCTCTTCCTCGAGCAGGATCTGCGCGAAGGCGGAAATCCCCGTGAGCGGATTGTTGATCTCGTGCGCGACGCCAGCCACGAGTTCGCCTAGGGCGACCATCTTTTCGGTATGTCGCAGCTGCTCTTCGAGACGTCGGTCCTGACTGACGTTGCGTACGCTGACCACCTGTCCGAGCAGCTCGCCGTCGTGTCCGGTGAGCGGGCTGATCGTGACGGCGGCGGGAAATTCACTGCCATCGCGTCGGCGGTGCACGTCGTGCGACAGGCGCACGCCTGATTCAAGCAAGCCATCGGCCTCGCGCATGCCTTCGCGGGCATCTTGTCCGGAAACGAGTTGCTCGAACTGCATTTCCATGAGCTCCACCTGCGTCCACTCGTATTCGCGTGCGGCGGCTGGGTTGGCATAGCGCACACCCACGCGATCGAGAATGAAAATCGGGTGGTCGATCGTGGTGATCGCGGTGGCGAGCAGATGCTCGCGCTCGCGGGCGAGGCGCTCTTCCTCGTCGAGCAGCAGGGCGTCGAGGGCGAGAGCGAGCGAGGCGGACAGCCGTTCCAGGGTGATGCGATCGCGCTGTCGAAGCGGCGCGGAACGCGGGGCCGTCACCAGCAACACGCCGAGGCTGCGTTCGCGCGAGGCGAGCGGCACCGCCAGCGCCCATTCGTCGGGAAGGGAGTCGGCCACGCTAGCGGGGGCGACGTCGCGAAGGCTGGCCAGTTCGGCGGGACGGCCATCAGGTGCCACGTCCTGTACGCCCCGCGAGCCAGCCGGCCGTTGTCCCTTGAAGACGTCCAGCGTGCCACTGGTCGCGATGTATTCGATGTGTCCATCTCGCGCGCGGGCCACGCCGATCGCCTTGCCGATCGAGGGGACAAAGCGGTCGAGCACCTGCAGCAATTCCGTTGCGCCGTCGGCCAGCGAGACGGCCTGCAGCGTGACTCTCGCCAACTCCGCAGCGCCTTCGGCGCGTTGGCGCTGGAAATCCTGCAGCGCGAACAGCCGTGCGGTTTCGACGGCGGTCCCGGCGTGACGCGCCATGATGGTCAGCAGGTCGAGATCCTGCAGCACAAAGGCGTCGCGTTTGGCGCCGAGCAACCGGATTACGCCGGCGCTGCGCTGACCGAAGCGAACGGCGGCGCAGAGTTCCATCGTACTGCGCGCGACATCGGCGCCCGCTGTGAGATGTGACGCAACGCGCGGGATGCCGGTCAGTGCTGTTGACGTGGCGAGTTGAGCATCCGTGAGGGTGACCGGGTCGGTGGAAATGACCCGGCCAGCCTCCATGTGCAGCACGCGCTGCAGCCCTTCGGCGCCGAAGGCGAGGACATCGATCACGTCACACGGTATCACGAGATGCACGGCTTCGGCGATCTCTTTTGGTAGACTTTCTTCGCTTGTGAGCTGGGTAAGCTGCTGCTGGGCGCGCGCCAGCAGTGCGAAGCGGTCGGCGCGTCGTTCGAGCTCGCCCAACTGCAGCGTGTTGCGGAACGCGAGCGAGACCTGCGTGGCCAGGTTGGACAGCAGCTCGCGCTCATCGTCGTCAAAATGTCGCGTGCCGAGATAGCGGATGGCGAGCACGCCCTGAGCCCGCTCTTCGAGCACCAAGGGCAGCAGGGCGAGGGAATAGACGCCCGCTTCGACGAGGGCCTGACCGATGTCGTCGAGGTTGGACTCGGCTCTCAAGTCCTCGACGAATATCGGGGTGGAGTTGAGCACCACGTCGCCCAGTCGGGTGCGCCAGAAGGCGGATTCGAGACGGGTGCGCGGGAAGCTGGCGACACCCCACTGGTGCTCGAAGCGCGCCGTCCTGAGCTGTGGATCGGCCGCATAGACCGCGAAGCCGTGGGCGCGCAGTTCCCCGCCAAGGATTTCGGC
The DNA here is from genome assembly GCF_031426495.1 of Gemmatimonas sp. NCBI lineage: Bacteria > Pseudomonadati > Gemmatimonadota > Gemmatimonadia > Gemmatimonadales > Gemmatimonadaceae > Gemmatimonas > Gemmatimonas sp. Next base: position 25,621 of record NZ_JANPLK010000078.1, read on the forward strand.
CAGTCCGCGATAGAGCGCGTCGGGCGTGGTGGCATCGGCGAGCGAGCGGGCCGTCTTGACGAGAACGGCATTCCCGCGGGCGGCGCGGGCGGCGTCCTCGGCGCGAGCGCGGGCATCGCTGGCCGCCGCCTCGGCCTGTCGCACCAGCGCGCTGCTTCGCATGACCATCGCGCCGTGGGCTGCCACGTGCTCGAGCAACGCGAGGTCGGCGTCGTTGAATGCGCCGTGGCGGGTGTCGATGCAGGCGAGCAGGCCGACGACGTGACCCGAGAGGAGGATCGGTGCGAGCGCCAGCTGCTGGACGTCGAGCGGATGCCGCGGGTGCGGGTCGACTCGGAGATCGCTCTGCCGGTCGCTGGTGGACTGGGGACGCTTCGTCTCAACGACGTCCCGGAAGACCGAGGGGGCCTCGGCGATCGGAAAGGTCGCCCCGCTGGAGAGCTCGGTAGCACCCGTGGGGGCCGTGACGCAGAAGCTTTCGCCGGCGATCTCGAGTACGCAGGCACCGGACGCTTCGACGAGTTCGCGAGCGGTTTCGGCCAGGCGCACATACAGCTCAGGGGTGCTCAGCGCGCTGTTGGCGAGGTCGTGCACGAGCTGCGTAAGCCGCTCGGGAATACGTTGTGGCGCCATGTCACGTGGCAGCGCGGGCGGCGAGAACGGTGGGGGAGTCCACAGCGGGCATACGCCATCGTATGCGCCAGCGCGTCGGTCTACACCACAGCGTACCACGAATCTTCGGCGTCGGCAATCAGCAGATCACGAACGACGCCGAAGCGTTCTCCCTCACCTTTGACTCAGATGGGACGACGGGCGTCCGCGGCGGCGCGGTCGATCTCGGCGCGGTGCATGTCGTAGTCGGGCAGCCGGGTGGCGAGTTCCGGCTCGAGGGCCTTGAGCAAGCGCTGTTCGAACGCCTTGGCGGCTGCGTTGTCACCGGTCATCCGGGCCGCGCGGGCGGCGAGGAGCAGGCCGAGCAGGTTGTTGGGCGTGGCCTTGAGGATGGTATCGGCCTGCGCCGTGGCGACGACGGGCGCGTTGGTTACTTCGGCAATGCGGCCGAAGTGATAGCGCTCGTCGGTGGTGGGCCCTTCGAGCATTTCGTGCGACGCCATGGCCATCGGTGCAAAGAAAGAGACCGAGTCGACCTTGCCGCCCTCGGCGTACTCCATGATGCGCGTGTACAGCCGGTTGGCGCGTTCGCTGGGCGAGAGGTTGGCGATGTTCGGTGGCGCGCCGCCACCACCTCCCTGAGCGAAGGGTGCGGCACTGGCGCCGTCAACTGCCTGTGTCGGCAGCGAGTTGGCCGACCCGTCGATGCCCGAACCCTTGGCGGCGCCGAAGTTCTTGCCCGCGACCATGGCGACGAGGGCCAGCAGGGCCACAAACGCAACACCCCAGGGCAGGATCGACGCGGCTCCACCGGAGGCGGCCGGCGTGCGGGTGAGGGGCATTCCCTGGCCGAACGGGGTGCCACAGCGATGACAAAAGCGCGCGCCGGCGGAGAGCGCCGCGCCACAGGCCGAGCAGAAACCCGAGCCGGCGGAAGGGGCCGAGCCCCCGGAAGGATTCGATGAGGTCATGAGCCTTGAAAAATACTACAATACGGCACGCCTGTACTCCTCCTTTCTTGCCGAATTGTGCCGATTCAGAGTCGTTCTCTCGTTCCGCCTGCCCTGACGGGCGCCACCGCCACCGATATCCTCGAGTTGGCGGAGGCGCACCAAGTGCGCTTTCTGCGGCTGCAATTCACGGATATCCTGGGCGTCATCAAAAACGTCGAGATTCCGTCGTCGCAGTTCAGGAAGGCGCTGCAGGGCGACATCATGTTCGACGGATCGAGCATCGAAGGTTTCGTGCGGGTCGAGGAGTCGGACATGCTGCTCGCTCCCGATCTCACCACCTTTCAGATCTTTCCGTGGGGAGATCCGGCGGCGCGGGTAGGCCGCGTGATCTGCGATGTGAACCGACCGGACGGCACCGCGTTCGAAGGCGATCCGCGCTGGGTGCTGAAGCGCCAGGTGGCGCGGGCGGCCGAGCTGGGCTTCGTGATGAACGCCGGCATGGAGGCGGAGTTCTTCTTGTTCAAGCCCACGGCTGATGGCCGACCGGCGACTGACACGCACGATGTGGGCGGGTACTTCGATCTGGCACCGATGGATCTCGGTGAAGATGCGCGTCGCGCGATCGTGGATGCGCTGGAGCAGATGGGTTTCGAGGTGGAAGCGGCGCATCATGAAGTCGCGCACGGGCAACATGAGATCGATTTCCGGTACGCCGACGCGCTGCGCACGGCCGACAACATCGCCACGTTCCGCTTCGTGGTGAAGCAGGTGGCGCGTCAGTTCGGCTTGATTGCGTCGTTCATGCCGAAGCCGGTGTTCGGACAGAACGGCAGCGGCATGCACACGCACCAGTCACTGTTTACCGCGGGCCAGAATGCGTTCTGGGATCCGCAGCGCGAGTGGGCATTGAGCCTGACGGCGCTGCACTACATCGGCGGGCTGCTGAAGCATGCGCGCGCGTTGTGCGCGGTGACGAATCCGCTGGTGAACTCCTATAAGCGCCTCGTCCCGGGTTTCGAAGCGCCGGTGAACGTGGCGTGGAGCATGCGCAATCGCTCGCCGATGATTCGCGTACCGGAACGACGTGGCATGGGCACGCGACTGGAGCTGCGGACTCCGGATCCGAGTGCCAACCCGTATCTTGCCCTCACGGCGATGCTGGCCGCCGGCTTGGACGGTATCGAGACGCGCGCGGACTGGCGCGAGCCGGTGAACACGAACATCTGGGAGATGTCGTTCCGCGAGCGTCGTCGGCTGCGCGTGGACGATCTCCCGCAGGATCTCAGTGAAGCGTGCGATGAGTTGGAGAAGAACGACGTCATGCGGGAAGCGCTGGGCGAGCACATCACGGAGCAGTTCCTGGCCGCGAAGCGTTCCGAGTGGCGCGAATACAATCAGCAGGTGAGCGCGTGGGAGCTCGAACGCTACCTCGCGAAGTACTGAGCGATGGACTGATGTTTTCTTTCGGGAGAGGTTGATGAGTGTTCGTTCGTTGTTCGCGCGGGCCGATGAGGTGCTGGCGCAGCGGTATCCGTTCGTGCTGCCGGCGCTGGGTTACGCGGCGAAGGCGCTCGAGCCGGCGATCGATGCGCAGACCATGACGATTCACCACGATCGTCATCATGCGGCGTACGTGACGAATCTGAACAAGGCACTGGACGCGTTTCCCGACTTGCATCAGTACACGCTGGGCGAGCTGCTGATGGGAATGCGCAAGTGGCCGGCGGCGGCGCAGGCGGCGATCCGCAACAACGGTGGCGGCCATGCCAATCACGCGTTGTACTGGGGCTTGCTGGCGCCCGGCAGCGCCACCTCGACGGCGCCGAGCGGTCCGTTGGGCGAGATGCTCGCGCGCGATTTCGCGACGCTCGATGCGTGCAAGGCGGCGCTCAAGGCCGCCGGACTCGCGCAGTTCGGCTCGGGGTGGGCGTGGCTGGTGAAGACGGCCACGAGCCGGCTCGCGGTGCGGGGGCTGCCGAACCAGGACTCACCGTTGCTGGACGGCGAGCTGCCGATCGTCGGTCTCGACGTGTGGGAGCACGCGTACTACTTGAAGTATCAGAACCGTCGGGCCGACTATCTCGATGCGGTGCTGGCGCGCATCAACTGGGATGTGGCGGGGGCGCAGTTGCAGCGATAACCCCCGTTCCTCGAGACTTTTACTCAAGACCCGAAGCTCACGTGAGTGTCGGGTTTTGAGTTCAAGTCTCGAGTTTTGCGTAACGGATCAGCCGCCGCCGAAACCGAACCGCCGGCCACTTTCGCCGAGCGTGCCGAAGCGCTGATTGACGACCGTGTTGTAGATCGAGCCGAAGGTGTAACCGACACCGACGAACATGTTGTAGCGGAAGTTCGTCTGCAGCTGCTGGCGCTGCGTCAGAATATCACGCTCCGATCGTGCGTTGCCGGCGATGTAAATCTGATCGCGTACACGCGACGCCGATCCACGGAAGTTCAGCGAGAAGCCGCGGCCGAGTCGCAGGTCGACGAAACCGGACAGGGTGAGCAGGTTGCGTTGCGGATCGTGGAGATAGTGTGACCCCTCGAGCGAGAGATTCGTGTTGCCCCACTTCTGACGCTGGGTGGTCGCGATCAGCAGCGACTGATTGCCGCGCGTTTCACGATCCTGACCAAACACCGTGGTGTTGTAATACTGATAGTGGTTGAGTCCCAGCGTGTAGAGGAGCGTGAGCTGACGTCTCGTTGCCTCGGTCCACGGAAAGATGTTGTACTCGATGGCGGGAGCGAGCCGCATGGAAACCTTCTGATTCAGCACCTCGCTGAAGCCGCCGGAGATCTTGAGGCCGGCGGTGAGATGACCGGTCAGCGTCTTGCCGATGAGCGCATTCGTGGACGCGGCACGCTGCAGCACAATGACCGACACGGTGTCGCGAAGATCAGGATTGTCGGTGTCGGTCACGAACACCTTGAAATCCCGCTCGTTGTAACTACCACTCGCGCCCAAGTTGATCTTCCAGTCGGCCGTCGTGCGAGCCGCCGACAGCGAGGTCGAGAGGTTGGTGGAGCGCACGAGCTGCTCGCCGTTGGCGGAGAGATTCCCGTCGATGCGGTAGAGCCAGAAATTCCAGCGATCCTTCACGTTTCGCGGATTGATCTGCTGCGGCGCCGATCCGCTGGCGAGCGACAGGCGCAGTCGGCTGGCGATCGGGGTGCGGGCGATAAACGGCGCGAGCCCGAGCTGGAAGGTGCGTACCAGTTCGCGGCGAACGCGATCGTCGGCGTCATTGGGCAAGGTGTTGACGACGAGGGTGTCGACCTTGCCGCTGAACGCCTTCTGGCCGAGGAAGTTGATGGTCAGCTCACGTCCCCCGTTGCCGGCGTTCAGACTCGTGATGAGCAGATGTACGTCGCTGTCGAAGCGGTCGCGCACCCAATTCACGAAGCCGAGTTCCTGAACGAAGAAGTCCCGGTCGCATCCGCGAACGCCGCCTTGGCAGTCGAGATAGACGCGGAGCGACGACTTGAGGATCGTGTCGGCCTGGGCGGCAGTCGACGGCGCGGTTGCGGCGGGGCGCGTCGGCGTCTGGGCGGCGACCGTAACAGGGGCGATGGAGGCGCCGAGGGCGAGGAGCCAGTATATCGAGAAGGAACGCATTGAAGGGCGACGTCAGGGACGAAAGGGAGTACAGAAACGGGGCGGCGTCGCGATGCGACGTCGCCCCGTGCTATAGACGCGAACGCGATACAAAAGGTTGAACGCAGTCGAGAGGTTGGCGTTCCAACGAGTGGGAACCTTGGAGGTTCTTACTAGGCTACAATTGTAACATGTGGATTTTTCGACGTTTTGCGTGCCGGTGATGTTCAATCCGCAGCCGGTGGTGCTTGCTGGGCGGGTCGTGCGGCTCGAACCCCTTGGACCAGAGCATGCGTCTGGACTACTGCTGGCGGGGCATCACGAGGAGTTGTGGCGGGTCACGGTGCAGCCGCCGCTGGTGTCGACGGACGCGGTCGCGCACTACCTGGCGCAGGCGGCCGAGCAGGCCGTGCGAGGCGACGAGGTGCCGTTCGCCATTGTGTCGTGCGAGACGGGCGCGGTGATCGGGTCGACGCGCTGGATGGATATCTCCCGTGCGCATCGGCGCGTGGAAATAGGCGGCACCTGGTTGGCGCCGGCCGCGCAGCGCACGCTGGCGAACACGGAGGCGAAGTACCTGCAGCTGGTGCAGCTATTCGAGGTGCTGGGCGCGGTGCGCGTGCAGTTCAAGACCGACCTGCGGAACACCCAATCGCAGCGGGCACTCGAGAAGCTCGGCGCGATCCGAGAAGGCGTGCTGCGGCGGCACATGGTGCTGCGCGACGGCTACGTGCGCGACAGTGTGTACTACGGCATCACGGACGTGGACTGGCTGGACGTGAAGCGGCGGCTCCTCGAGCGGCTGGCGGCGGGCGAACGGCGATGGTGAAGCGGATGGCGACAAGCAACAGCGGGAACACGGAGCTGACGGATATCACAGAGGTCGCAGATGAGCCAACCGCGCTGTTTGTTTATCTGTGATGTCAGCGGAATCCGTCAGCTCCGTGTTCCCGCTGTTCCCTTTCGCTGGTGCTGTTGAAGTTGCTGTCGAATTTGTAGCTGCCGTCGCCTTGGTGTCCGTGTGTCACTGTCACTCTCTCGCGTACGCGTCATGAAACGAACGATTATTGCAACATTTGCGGCTGCTCTGCTAGCGATCGCCGTTCCTTCCATGGTGCGGGGGCAGGTCCCTCGCGCGTTTGCCGTGCCGGAGGCGGCGGCATTGCTGCCGTGGTCGCAGCAGATCGCGATTCGCGAAGACTGGCTGACCAAGCGGCATGCGCTGCTGTTGCCGATGATGCGGCGCCACAAGATCGGGATGTGGATCGTGGTGAACGAGGAATTCCACGATGATCCGCTGTCGCAGTACGTCGCCCCGCCGCGCCCCTACACGGGCAATCGCGACTTCTTCGTATTCGTCGACGGCGGCGAGCAGAGGCTCAAGAAGTTCGCGATCACGGCGTACACCGAGGAGAATTTGGCGCGTTTCTTCGATGCGCCGTTCACCGAGCCACGCCCGCCGGCCACCACGCTCCGCGATCTGTATCAGCAATACAAGCCGGCCACGGTGGGACTTGGCATTCGCGGACGGCGCGGGCAGACGCGTTCGCTCGGTTACGACGCGTATCGCTTCCTGGCCGAAACGCTTGGCGAGGACGCCGAGAAGACCTTCGTGAGCGCCAGTGACCTGATCGAGGAGTATCTCGACACGCGGCTGCCGGAGGAGACGGAGCACTACCGCACGGCGGTGTCCGTGACGGAAGCGATCGTGAAGCGGGCGCTGTCGAATGCGGTGATCACGCCGAATCGCACCACGGTGGGCGACGTGCGTCGCGCCCTGTTCGACATGCTCGGAGCGGCCGGTGTACGCACGTGGTTCCAGCCCGACCTGCGTGTGCAGCGGACGGGCGACGACATCGCGACCTCGCGGGGATTCCTGGCCGTCGCGCCCGAAAGCACGGTGATCCGACACGGCGACGTCGTGCACGTGGACTTCGGCATCAGCTACATGGGATTCGATACCGACTGGCAGAAGATGGCGTACGTGCTGCAGCCGGGCGAGCGTGATGTGCCGGAGAGCTTCAAGCGGGCGATGGCGAACACGAACACGCTGCAGGATGCCGTCATGTTGCGTCACGCGCGGCCAGGCGCCACGGGCGGATCGGTGTTCACGAACACGATGGCGGAAATGAAACAGCGCGGCATCGAAGCCATGGTGTACTCACATCCCATCGGCACGCAGGGGCATGGGCTCGGGGCGTCGATCGACTTCCGCAGTCCGCTGCGCAGCGATACCACGGCACAGAATTCTCGGTTGCGATTGGGCTCGTACATCTCCATTGAACTCAACACCGCGACGCCGATTCCTGAGTGGGGCGGTAAAAAGCTGTTCGTGATGATGGAGGACGACGCCTTCCTGACGGAGCAGGGCTTTCGCTTCTTCCGGCCGCGCCAGGAGTCTTACTATCTTAACAAGGCGTGGGCCAGCGCGATGTCGCGCGCCCCGACAACGATCCTCAATAGGCGTAGCCGAAGATGATATTCATCTCGTCGCTGGAGAGCAGGCCGAAGCCGATGGTGCGGTCGGTGACGTTGTTGAAGGTGACCACCGAAATGAGCGCATCGCCGGGCTGTAGCACGATCGGCGTGTCGAAATTCGTGAATGCCGGATGCTCCCAATCGGTGTTCACATACACCGCGGTTTCGGTGGCGTCGGCCCGGCGCACGCGAATTTCGTAGCGCTCGCCCATCGAGTGCATGTGCGACGTCAGGCCCAGCACGGTCGTGCGCACCGACATCGGAAAGACGGTGCGAACGGTCGTGCGCTGCTTCGGTGGCAGCGAGAAGCTGGTGTTGGCGAGATTGAGCGTGCGGGCCACGGTCTGTACTTGCGACCGATCGGCCGTGTAGAGATTGGCGAACGCCTCGCCCGGCAGATCGATCGGCGCGCGATTTACGTAGTGCACGTTGAAGTCGAGCGACGTGTTCGCCGGCAAGCGCAGCGCCACACCGGGCGGAAAGCGGTAATCGAACTCCTGTGTCATCGCGCCCGCGAAGTACACGTGACACGCCATCGGCAGCATGTTGACGATGTTCATCGATCCGTCGGTATTGCGGATGTCACGTACCGCGTCGGCCGACGGCCGCAAATTGCAGGGGAACGACGTGCGGCTTTCGTCGAACGTATAGAGCAGGAGATGATGGCTGCCCGGGCGCATCCGTGACTGGATCCGTGTCACGTAGAGGTCGCTGGTGTTGCCGACGCGGCGGTACACGAACAGCTCGCGCTCCGAGCCGGGGGACACGGCGAAGCTGTCCACCTTGAGCTGGAGCCCTGCCGCCGTCGGGGCACCGAGCGGGGTGAAGCTCGCCGACTGCAATCGAACGTCGGCGAGCACCGCCGTGTCGACCACGTGTCCGCTTCGCGGCGCGCCGACCTCGATCCACCGACGTACGTATTCGAGCTGTCCGGCGGTGACGCCCTTGGTGGTGCCCATCGGCATTAGCTGGCCGTAGTCACGGCTATGGTGGCCGGGAATCCAGGACAGCTTGTGATACAGCAGCGAACTATCGGCCCGAAACGGCTTGACGCGGGCAACGCCGTCGGCCCGTGCGATCTGTTGGATCGCGCCAACGCCAACCAGTTGCTGGTACGCGGAATCGCTCGTGAGCACGAGCTGGGACTGCCGCGCGTTCGCATCGCCGGTGCGATGACAGGAGACGCATGATTTATCGAGAATGTCGCGCTGGATCCTGGAAAACGTGCCGTCTGCCGCCGCGCTGGCGGTGGACTCGTTCGACGCCGCGTCTCCTCCGCATGCGCCGACAACGCCCAATAGCATCGAGAGCGCGACGCGACGAAGTGGCACCAGCAGCTTACGAGATCTTTCGGGCTTCATCGTTCTCCGTGTGCCGAGCGGCGAGCCAATCGGTGAGCACCGACAACGTAGGTGGATGGGAGGCTGGTGGCTAGCGCGCGGTGGGCCGTGTCCGGTCCTCGAGGAATGTGCTAACATCCGCCATGACCTCACGTCGCGATTTTCTGCGGGTTTCGGGTGGTTGCGTGGCCCACGTGCTGCTTTCGTCGGCCTGTGCGTCGTCGCGCACCCGCCAGCGTTGGACTGCACCGCAGCAACCGGTGGTCGTTACCACGCCTTTCGCGCATCTCGACGCGATTGGGCCCGATACGTGGGCCGTGATCTCCACCCCGCTCGGCGGCGATCGCACCACGTTCGGCAATGGCGGCATCATCGCCGGGCGCGCCGGGGTGATCGCGGTGGAAGGCTTCTATCGGCCCGCCGGTGCTACGTGGCTGGCCGAGCGGGCGCGGGAGCTCACGGGGCGATGGCCCACGCACGTGGTACTCACGCACTATCATCTCGATCATGCCGGCGGCGTGCAGGGATACGCCCGCGACGGCAGCGCGGCGCCGGTGCTGCGATCGACGGGCACGACGCGCACCCTCGCGCTTGGTGGCGGCCCGGTCGCACCGTCAAAGGATGCGGCGCTCGAGCGGGCGTTCGCCGACGTCGTCATCGTGGATGCCACGCGCACGAGCCGGATCGATCTCGGCAATCGCGTGGTGGAGTTGGTGCCGATGCGCGGACACACCGCGAGTGATTTGGCACTTGTCGATGAGGACGCCGGAATCACGTTCGCCGGCGATCTGCTGTGGAATGGCATGTTCCCGAACTTCGTAGACGCGACGCCGTCTCAGCTGATCGCGTCGATGACGCGGCTGTCCTCGCGGTCCACGCGTGCCTTCGTGCCGGGCCACGGCGGTATGGCCAATCGCGTGAGTGTGATGCGCTATCTGGATTTACTGGGTGACCTCGGCGCGCACGCCGGCCGTGAGCGCGCGGCAGGTCGGACGGCGGTCGAGGCGGCAGCGAGTTACCGCGTGCCCGCGTCGCTTGGCGAATGGATGGCGAGCAAGGCGGGGCTGGAGCGGGCGATGACCGCCTGGTGGCGCGACCCAAGCTGAGCACGCTCCAGGGCGGAGCGGCTGCTCGGTGCGGGCGACTATGCGGTACCGTCGGGAATTCCACTACAGCTACGCTGCACTCCGTAGCCAAGTTTCTAACCTGTGATCCAGGGTCTCGTTCGCCTCGTGCTCGTCGCGTTACTGGTGACGCGCGGATTGGTACAGCCGTGCCGCCTCGACGCACAACTCGCTCCCTCGACGCCGTTCGGCGAAGCGTTGCGGCGCATCGTGGCGTCGAATCGGCACGCCGCCCAGCGCTGGCCGCAGCTGAGCGACGTGACGGTCGATCTCCGCACCGCGTACACGGCCAACGGCTGGACGCCACTGTGGACTCAAGGCGGACGTCCGACATCGTCGGCGCTTGCGACGATCGCCCAGTTGAATCGGATCGATGCGCGCGGGCTCGACCCGTCCGACTACGATGTCGAACGGCTGAGCGAGCTGGTGCGCACGCTCGTCGCTGGCGCGGCATTTTCAACCGAAGCGGCGGCGGTCGAGTTCGACGTGATGGTGAGCACGGCGGCTCTGCGTTCGTTGCGCTCCCTGCAGTACGGTCGGGTGTCGGCGCGCGTCGCGCATGCCGACCTGCGGTTTGCGCACGAGCCCTGGGATGCTGTTGCGGCCTTGCGTGAATTGGCCACCTCGGCCGACGCGGCCCAACAGTTCGCCGCGGCTGAGCCACCGTATCAGCACTATCGGCTGCTGGTGGACGCGCTCGCGCGCTATCGCGCCCTGGCCACCGACACGGTACAGCTGCGGCTCGCGCTGCAGGACACGATGCGCAAGCGGGGCTCACCGGAGAGTATGAGCACGCTGCAGCGACGACTCGAGGCGCGCGTCGTGCAGATCACGACGACACTGGAACGCTGGCGATGGCTGCCGCACCGATTCGCGGTGCCGCCGATCATCGTCAACATTCCGGCCTTCGAACTGTTCGCCTTCCGTTCCGCCAACGAGCGCGATGTGTTGCGCATGAACGTGGTGGTCGGCAAGGCGTACAATCACAAGACGCCCGTATTCAGCGGCGCCGTGCAGTATCTGATCTTCTCTCCCTACTGGGATGTACCGCCGAGCATCACCCGCAAGGAAGTGCTACCGAAGGCGAGGAAGAACATCGACTACCTCACTCGCAACGAGTTCGAAATTGTCGGTTCGAATGAACAGGTAATGGCGACGACGTATGCGGCACTCGACGCGGTGTCGGCAGGCCGCGCGCGCATTCGTCAGCGTCCGGGTGCGCAGAATGCTCTGGGCGGCGTGAAGTTCATTTTTCCGAACGAATTCAACGTGTACATGCACGACACGCCGGCGCAGGCGTTGTTCGGCGAGGTGCGGCGCGACTTCAGCCACGGCTGCATCCGGCTCTCGCGACCGGCCGAGCTGGCAGCGCTGCTCCTGCGCGACCAGGCGGGGTGGGATTCGACGCACATTGCAGCGGACATGCATCGCACGACACCACTGCAGGTCCGGCTCACGGCACCGGTTCCGGTGCACATGGTCTACGCCACGGTCGTCGCCCGGGACGATGGTTCGGTGGCCTTTCACAATGACATCTACGGACACGACCGGCGACTGCGATCGTTGCTCAAGGACGGCTATCCGTATCCGGCACCGGATCGCCGCCCCTGAGTCGTCACGGTTGGATCTTTGCGCGTCGCTTCATCAACGCTTCGATCTCATCCATCTCACGCGGCACCAGCGAAATGCGCTCGAGTCCTTTGCCGGTAATGATGTAGTCGTCTTCGATACGCACGCCGGTGTTCTGATACTTGAGCACCGTATTGCGCACCTTCGCAATGAAGGCACGGTTCTTCGGCGTGTCGGGCAATACGTCGAGCGCCTTGGTACTCACGTAGATGCCGGGCTCGATGGTGAACGCATCACCGACAGCAAACTTCGCGTCGGGTCCGTTCTCCTGCATGGGATCGTGCACGGCCAGTCCGATGCCGTGCGTGATGCCGTGAATCATCCACAGGTTAGACTGTCGGCACTGCGCCGGACTCGTCGCGCAGTTCACGTTCCAAGGCGGATCGAACAGCGCGTCGACACTCTCCACGAGTCCGAGCGCGGCCAGGCCACGAGCGCGCAGGGCCACCGAAGAATCCGCAGCGGCGCGCACACTCATGCCGGGCTTGGAGAATCGCTCGGCCACGTCCTGCGCATCGCGCACCAGCTTGTACAACTGGCGCTGCTCAGGGGTGTAGGTGCCACTCACCGGAATCGTGCGGGTGATGTCTGCTGCGTAGCCGCGATACTCGGCCGCGGCGTCCATGACCACGAGGTCGCCGGGTTTCGCCGGGTCGCCGGCTTTCATGTAGTGCAGCGTGGTCCCATTGATGCCGGCGCCGACGATCGATCCGTAGGCCGGACGCTCGGCTCCGCGTCGGGTGAATTCATACTCGAGCGCGGCGCGCAGCTCGTATTCCCGCGTCGGATTCGCCGTGAGCATCGCGGCACGATGTCCTTCGGCGCTGATCTCGGCGGCCTGTCGAATGAGCGCCATCTCGGCGTCAGACTTCTTGGCGCGCACTTGGAGCACGAACGGCATGCCGTTCCGCACCGCCAGGGCGGGGAAGCGCTTGGCGAGTCCCTTCAGGGCTTCCTGGCCACGTGTGAGGGTGTCGTTGCGCGCGAAGTCCATCGTTTCCACATCAGGGACGTGGTAGAACGGCATTCCGGTAGCGGCGAGCGAATCGAGATACGCCGGCAGCGCTGCGGACGAGCGACCCGGCATGCCGTAGGTCGCCATGCTGCTGGTGGAATCGACCCGCACGCCGTAGTAGAACGCGGTGCGGGCGTCGAGCGGCGTGAGAAACAGCGTGCTCTGCGGGCGCTTGTTGCGCACCACCATGACGAGCGCGGCGTCGGGCTCGTTGAGCTCGGTGAGATACCGGAAGGCCGGCAGCTGATAAAACGTGCTGAAGTCGTGGACCAGCGCGCGTCCGCCGAAGGCGATCAGGACGCCGCTGTCGATTCGGGCGGCGACGGCGTCACGCCGGGCCGCGGTCTCCTGCGGAGTAATCGCGGCGTTCGGCTGGGCGAACAGGGTGGCCGGCGTGAGCGCGACGAGCGCGGCGGCCAACTGGCTGAGGGGAGTACGCATGGCTTGAAAAGGCCGACGATGGCTCTGGCCGTCAAGGCGTGGGCCCAGCCCTAACCGTACGGCACGACCTCTGCAGTAGAGATGGCCATACCTTTCAAGGGAGCTCCTATGCGTGCCACACTCGTGCTCGGCATTCTGTTGGTTCTGGCCGGCGGATACATTCTCGTCCAAGGGTTCAGCGTCACGACCAATCGTGAAGTGCTGGACGTAGGTCCGCTACAGGCATCGGTGAGCGAGAAGAAGGCGGTGCCGACGTGGGTTGGTGGTGTCGGTGTGGCGGCTGGACTCGTGCTGATCATTGCCGGAGCCGGAGCGGGAAAGAAACTGCGCGCCTAGGGCGCATCGAGGAGCCAAATGCAAACGAGATCGTCGTGGAGCCGTGTTACGGTCGGTATGCTGGGCTTCCTGCTCGCGACGGCCTCGTTCGCGCCGCGCGATCTCGCGGCGCAGCCATCGTTGGTCGTGCTGGTGCGCCACGGTGAGAAGTCGACCGAGGGTGGCAGCGATCCGTCGCTGAGTGAGGCCGGGAAGGCGCGCGCGCAGGCGCTGGCTGACGCCATGGCCATGACCACGCCGAACGCGATCATCGTGACGTCGCTCAAGCGCACGGCGGAAACGGCGGCCGTAGTCTCCGCGAAGACGGGCGTCGCCCTCACAGTCATCACCATCAGCGGCGGCGCCAAGCACATCGCCGACGTGGCGGCCGCGGTGCGCAAGGCGACCGGCGTGGTGCTCGTGGTCGGTCACAGCAACACAGTGCCGGCGATCGTGACCGCGCTCGGTGGGCCCAAGCTGCCGGATCTTTGCGACTCGAGCTATGCCTCGATGTTCGTGCTCACGCCCGGCACTGACGGAAAGTCGGCGCAGGTCGTGCTGTCGCAATACGGCGCCGCGGATGCGAACGGCGGATGCCGATAGGGAAGCTGTTGGTGGGGAATGTGTGTGGGGCGGGGGGAAGCGGGGCTTCCGGATGGGCGGGGGTTAGAGGGCGTTGCGGATGTCGCCTAAGCGGTCGCGGGCGGCCTTCACTTTGACGCCCGACCGTAAGACGACCGTGGGGTCGTTGGGCTCGGCTTGCTCGATGGATTGAATGGCGCTGAGGCGCACGAGGGCCGAGCGGTGCACGCGTAGGAAGCCGGCGGATTGCAGGCGTGCCTCCATGCGGTGCATGCGCTCGCGGATCAGCCAGGCCCGCTTGGTGGTGTGGAGCCAGAGGTTGTAGCCGTCGGCTTGCACCCATTCGATCTCACGAATCGGCACGACGTGTACGCTGCCATGCTCGGGGACGAGGATGCGATCGTCGTGGTCGGTCGCGCCGATGGCGCGACGGACGCGATCAACGGCATCGGCGAGTCGGGCGCGGCGCACCGGCTTGAGCACGAAGTCGACCACATCGGCGCCGTAGGCCTCGAGCGCGAAGTGTGGGTGCGCGCTCACGAACACCACACGAACGCCCGGGGCGGCTTCGCGAAGCGCGCGGGCCACGGCGAGGCCGTCACGCTCGGGCATGGCGACATCGGTGAAGCAGGCATCGGGTTGTAAGGCGGCGCAGCGCGCGATGGCGCTCTCGCCATTCGTGCAGATGGCGACCACGTCGCAGTCGAGTCGCTGCAACTCGGCGGCGAGTGAGGCGGCGGCGATGGGCTCGTCGTCGGCAACGACGATACGGAGCGCCCTCATGTCACGTCGGCGTGCACGGCGATCGGCAGCCTGAGTTCGACGCGCGTGCCTCCCGGTCGTTCGGTCATGGTCAGCATGGCGCGGTCGCCGTACAACAGCGCGAGTCGCCGGCGCAGCGTCGAAAGTCCAATCCCGAGTCCGCCGAACGGTTCAGGCGTGGGCGCCGATGTGTGGTCCGAACCATCGGCGTCGACGACCAATGTGAGGGCCTGCGCGGTGCGCGATGCGGACAGGGTCAGTGTGCCGGGCGCGACGCGCTGCGCGATGCCGTGACGAATGGCGTTCTCGACGAGCGGTTGCCATGTCAGCGCCGGCAACTGCGTGGTACGCGCGTCAGGCTGAATCTGCCATGCAATGCGGAGTCGTGCGCCGAGCCGAACTTGTTCGATGGCAAGGTACCGCTCCACGATCTCTCGCTCGGCGTCGAACGACACGGTGTCACCGGATTCGGTGAGCGCGAAGCGCAGCAGCTCGCCGAGATCGGCGGCGACATCGGCGGCGCGTTCGCCGTTGCCTGATCGCGCGAGACCGGTCACGGTATTCAGTGCGTTCAACAGAAAGTGCGGCTGCAGTCGCGTGCGCAACGCATCGAGCTCAGCGCGCACGGCATGCGCGGCAAGCACGGCTTCACGATCGGCCGCGCGCTCGCGTTGGCGTCGCGCGCTTGTCCAGCTGCCCACCAACGACATGAGTCCGGCAGTGACGGCGTGCGTGGGCAACACGCCGAGGGCGACGATGATCCAGTTCGAGGTGCTGCTGTAGGGCGTGCTGGGATGCAGCAGCAGGATCGCAATCGTCGCGTGCGTCGCAGTGGCAACGATCGTGAGCAGTCCGAGTCCGCCGAGTGCGCCCGCCTCGGAGTCGGTGAGTGACCACCGATTCGCGATACGCGGACCGATGACCACCCACACGAGTACCGTTGCCGCTTGCCACTGGAGGGCGATGCCGCCCGGTGTGCTGATGCCGAGGAGTTCGAGCGCCTGCGCGAACGGCGTGAGTCCGCCGATGCCGCAGAGTACGGCGGTCAGCCACAGCCAGCGGCGCGACGGGCGCGCGCTGACGGCAGGGCCGGATGCGGTGTCACCGGAATGCGCGGAGTGCATTGGCGAAAGCTGTGGTGCGGCGCGTACGATGCGCTACTTCACCGGTGCCTTGACAAGCTGAACATCGAATGGCGTGCCGACAGATGTCATGCGCAGGATCCGGTACGGCGTGGCGCGCGTGATGTGCAGCAACAGGCTGGATGAGCCGGTGGTCAGTTCGGCGCGCCAACTGTCGAAGGTGCCGGCGGGAACGGTGACCGTGTCGGCGCCCAGCACACGAACGCGATACGTCACGACGGTTGCCTTGCCGCTGGTGAAAACTGGAAACCGAATGTCGAGCGCCTCGCGCCACCGCAGCGCGGTCAGCAGCGGTGTCACGGCGTTGTCGTCGACGACCGCGGGTGCCACCTCGGTATCGATGGCCAGCGCGCCTGCGGGGCCATTGCTCGGCGTGTCAGCGGTGCCGCGCACGCGTCCATTGGCAAAGTCGAGCGCGATGGTCATGGGTCGGCCGGACATCACACCACGCTGTCGCAAGGTGGTCTCCTCGAGCGCCGCGTTGAGGACGATGCTCGATGATTGCTGCACCATGGTGCCGATCGCGATGGCGTCCTGCAGTTCCCAGCCGGTCGCGGTGGGCCGCATGCCGATGCGCTGCCCACCACGCGGGGTGCCCTGGATGAGGACCACGAAGGAGTCGGACTGCGCGCGGAGCTGGGCACGGTCAATGTGGTCGCGCAGGGCGGACACGGGCGGGGCCGCGGGCGCCGCGGGCGGTGTGGATTGGCCGGTCGCGGTGACCGGGATCGCGGCCAGCAGGGCAATGACGTGATGGATGCGGCGCATGGGGACTCGGGGAGCTCGGGATGGCGTGGGGGCTCGGATGCACGCAGCGTACGCCGAGAGGGCCTCCGGGTGTGGGGGAATGCAACGAAAAACCGGACCACGGCAGCGAACGGGGGATTCCGATATGGAAGTTGTTGGTGGCGAATGTGTGTGGGGCGGGGGGAAGCGGGGCTTCCGGATGGGCGGGGGGTGACGGGCGGATGACGGTGCGCGGCGATGGTTCCGTAGGGGACTACTGCATGGCGACGTGACGGCGGGGATTCTTCGGGTGTTTCGGGAGGTGCATGACGAGCTGCGTCATGGGCATCCGGAGGTGATTTACCAGCGGGCGATGGTGATTGCGTTGGGCGACGCGGGGTATGCGGTGGCGCGTGAGGTGGACGTCGCTTTGAATTTCCGCGAGCGGGTGATTGGGCGCGGGCGGCTGGATCTCGTGGTGAACGACCTCGTCGTCCTCGAGTGCAAGGTGGCCCGGTCGGTCGAGCCGGATGCGGTGGGGCAGCTCCTCGGCTACCTGAAGGCGACGAAATACGAGGTCGGCCTCGTCCTCACCTTCGGTCGTCGCCCTGATCAAAAACGTGTAGTCTTCACCAAGACTCCATAGCCCGCCGCAACCGCCGCTTCCCACGCCCCCACACGTTCGCCCCCACATTGCTTCCCTCATCGCACGCACCATTGCCAACCGTGGTCCCGGCCGTCGTCGGTGTCCTCACCATCTCCGACCGCGCCTCGACGGGGGTGTACGAAGACAAATCCGGTCCGGCGATCCAGTCGGTGCTGACGCGCTGGATCGCGTCGCCGTGGCGAGCTGAGTGCCGGCTGGTAGCCGACGAGCAGCCGCTGATCGAGGCGGCGCTCCGCGAACTGGCCGACGAGTTTCATTGCGCGTTGATCGTGACGACCGGTGGTACGGGTCCGTCGCCGCGCGACGTGACGCCCGAAGCCACGGTGGCCGTGTGTGACCGGATGCTGCCAGGGTTTGGGGAGCAGATGCGGGCGGTGTCGGCGCGCACCGTGCCCACGGCGATCCTGTCGCGTCAGGTGGCGGGTACCCGCGGGAGCTCCCTGATCATCAATCTCCCGGGAAAGCCGGCGGCGATCGAGGAATGCCTCGGCGCGGTCTGGGCGGCGGTCCCATATTGCATTGATCTCATCGGAGGGCCGCGGCTGCTGTTCAGCGCCGAGGCCCCCGCCCCGTTCCGCCCCACCAGCGCGTAAGCGCGAGCCCGTGCCATGAGCCTGTCTCCCGAGCTGCTGAAGATCCTTGTCTGCCCCAAAAGCAAGGCGCCGCTGGAGTATTACGCGGGTCCGCCTGAGGTGCTTGTGTGCCGTGAAAGCCGCCTGGTGTATTCGGTGCAGGACGGCATTCCCGTGATGCTGATCGACGAAGCACAGCCGCTGGACGACGCGAAGTACCCGCCCACGGCGTGAGCACCGCGCCGAACCCCGAGTGGCGCGACGGCACGCGGGTCGTGCGCGCCGGCCTGCCCGACGCCTCGCCCGGGACGCCGTACCTGGCGGGTCCGGTGTTCGCGGCGCCGTATCATGCACCGGGCGATCCGACCGCGTCGCCGTTCACGTACGGCCGCTTCTCCAATCCCACCTGGGTGGCATACGAGCAGGCGCTCGAGGCGCTCGAAGGAGGGCCGTGCCTGCTCTTTCCGAGCGGCATGGCGGCGTCCGCCGCGGTGCTGGCCACGATGGTGCCGCCCGGCGGCAAGCTGGTGATGCCGGCCGAGAGCTACTACACGACGCGGGTGATCGCGACGCAGCAGTTTCCCGGTGCGTGGTTCGCCGCGCAGGGCATTGAGGTGGTCATGGCACCGACCGTGGGCGACGGGTGGCGTAACGCGCTCGACGGTGCCGCGATGCTGTGGCTCGAATCGCCGACCAATCCGGCGCTCGATGTGTGCGACATCGCGGCGCTCGCACAGGCGGCGCATGCGGCCGGCGCACTGGTGGTCGTCGACAACACGACCGCCACGCCGTTGCTGCAGCAGCCGCTCGCCCTCGGCGCGGACTTCGCCGTGGTCTCCGATACGAAAGCGATGACCGGGCATGCCGACTTGGTGCTCGGTCACGTGGCGTGTCGCGACATCGCGCAGGCGGAAACGATTCGCACCTGGCGCACGCGCATGGGGGTGATCGCCGGACCGATGGAAGCGTGGCTGGCGCATCGTTCGTTGGCGACGCTCGACGTACGCCTCACGCGTCAGTGCGACACCGCGATGCAGATCGCCACGATGCTGGCGGCGCATCCAAAGGTGCATGGTGTGCGCTATCCCGGCTTGCCGAACGATCCGTCGTACGCGATCGCCTCGAAGCAAATGAAGCGGTTCGGCGGCGTGATCAGCTTCGCACTCGATGATGCCGCGGCGGTGACGCGCTTCTTCGCGGCTTCTTCGCTGGTGTACGAGGCGACGAGCTTTGGTGGTGTCCATACCAGCGCCGAGCGTCGCGCCCGCTGGGGCGGCGACGCGGTGTCAGAAGGATTCGTGCGACTGAGCATCGGGCTCGAGGACGTGCGCGATCTGTTGAACGATTTCGAGCGCGCTCTCGGCGCGGTCTAGAGGAAGAGGCATGACGAAGCGGATCGATCGACGCGATTTTGTCGCGTCGACGCTGGCCACGGCAGCAGCGGCCACCGTTGGGACGATGGCGACACTCGTGCCGATGCAGACGGCGCAGGCGGCCGGTGAGAAGCATGACGGCGTACAGCCCGATGCGTTTCCATACGCCGAGCTGAGTGTGTTGGAGCTGCAGTCGCGGATGGCGAAAGGGACCCTCACGTCACGCACGCTCACGGCGGCGTATCTGACACGCATCGCGGCGGTGGATCGCAGCGGTCCGACGCTGAATTCGGTGATCGAGACGAATCCTGATGCGCTCGCGATTGCGGCGGAACGTGACGCCGAGCGTCGTGCAGGCAAGGTGCGTGGTCCGCTGCACGGTATTCCGGTGCTGATCAAGGACAACATCGACAGCGCCGATCGCATGCAGACCACGGCCGGGTCACTGGCCTTGGTGGGCAAGCCGGCACCGCGCGATGCGTTCATCGTGCAGCGACTGCGCGAGGCCGGCGCCGTGCTGCTGGGCAAGACCAATCTGAGCGAGTGGGCGAACTTCCGATCGACACGATCCACGAGTGGTTGGAGCGGACGCGGCGGACAAACGCGCCATCCGTTCGTGCTCGACCGCAATCCGTGCGGCTCGAGCTCGGGCACTGGTACCGCGATCTCGGCGAACCTGGCCGCCGTGGGCATCGGCACGGAAACCGACGGCTCGATCATCTGTCCGTCGTCGATTTGCGGACTGGTGGGTATCAAACCGACGGTCGGGTTGTGGAGCCGCAGCGGCATCATTCCAATTTCGTCGTCGCAGGACACGGCGGGCCCGATGGCGCGCACCGTCGCCGATGCGGCGGCGCTGCTGGGTGCCCTGACCGGCGTGGACGGGCGCGACCGCGCCACGACGGAGAGCGCGGGCAAGAGCGCGGCGGACTACACCACGTTTCTAGATGCGAAGTCGCTGCAGGGCGCGCGGATCGGCGTGGCGCGCAACATGGCCGGCTTTCATCCGATGACCGATGCGGCGTTCGAGCGTGCCATCGACGCACTGCGCAAAGCGGGTGCCGTGATCGTGGATCCGGCCAACGTGCCAACGGTGGGCAAGTACGATGAAGCGGAACTCGACGTGCTGCTGTACGAGTTCAAGGCGGGCGTGAACGCCTATCTCGCGGAGCGCGGTAGCACGGTGTCGGTGCGCACCATGGACGACGTGATCGCGTTCAATCGTGCGAATTCCAGCGTCGAGATGCCGTACTTCGGACAGGAGCAGATGGAGCGCTCGCAGAGCATGGGTTCGCTCGACGACGCGAAGTATCGCGACGCCGTGGCCGCGTGTCGTCGATTGTCGCGTGACGAGGGGATCGACGCCATCATGGCGCAGCACTCACTCGATGCCATCATAGCACCGTCGAACGGACCGTCGTGGCCGACCGACTTGATCAACGGCGATCGCTACAGCGGCGGCAACTCCAGTGTGGCGGCGGTGGCCGGCTATCCCAGCATTACGGTGCCGATGGGATTCGCCGATGCGTTGCCGCTCGGTGTGTCGTTCATTGGTCGGGCGTGGAGTGAAGGCCGGTTGATCGGCCTCGCCTATGCCTTCGAGCAGGCGACGGAGGCGCGTCGGGCACCGCGCTTTTTGCCGACGGTGCCAATCGCGCCACCAAAGCGGGGGTCGTAGTGGCGCCGGAAGAAACGCGAACGGCGGGCATGTCCCGCTTGATTGCCGTCGGCAGTTTGGTCGGCGCCCTCGCGCTTGGTGCGTGGGCCTGGCAGTTCCTGAATCGCGCCGCGGACTCCGGATTGGAGCGGCTGTCGCGCATCGATGCCATGCGCGCATTGTGCACCGCCGAAAGGGTGAAGGCGCGCACCGACGTCGACTCGATGCGGGTGGATCGACTGTCGTTGCCGGATACGGTCGACCAAGGTTCCGAACAGGCGATCGACCGCTGTGGTGACCTGCGCGGTGAGAGCGTCCCGAATTCGCTGCCGAATGCGCGCGAAATGTCGGGAGATCCGATGCCGCGCGGGCTGCGCTGAGGAAGCGAACATGAAGCGTATCCTGATCGGACTGCTGGTGCTGGTGGTGCTCGGGGCAGTCGGTTTCGTCACCGTCGGCCCGCGCATTGCCGACAGTCGGATGAACACCGTCGTGAGCACGTCCCTGCCGATCGTATCGCCGGTGGCTTCGGCGTTGCATCGTCGGTTGTTCGTGGCCGACATGCACGCCGACCAGCTGTTGTGGGGACGCGATCCACTGGAGCGCGTGGCCCGAGGACACGTGGATGTGCCGCGCTTGCAGGAAGGCCACGTGGCGCTGCAGGTGTTCTCGGTCGTCACGAAGACACCGCGCGGCATGAACTACGATCACAACACCGGCGACACGGACAACGTGCTGTTGTTGGCGATCGCGGAGCGCTGGCCGCGCGCCACATGGACGAGTCTGCGTGCGCGCGCGATGTATCAGGCTGACAAGCTGCGCGACGCGACGCTGCGCTCGGCGAATACGCTCACGCTGATCACGACGCGCGAGGAGATGGCGCAGTTCGTGGAGCGCCGCGCCGGTGATCCGGCACAGGTCTCGACGTTGCTCGCGATCGAAGGGCTGCATGCGCTCGACGGAAAGCTGGAGAGCGTGGACACCCTCTACGCCGCCGGCTTCCGCATGATGGGACTGACGCACTTCTTCGACAACGAAGTTGCGGCCAGCGCGCACGGCGTCACGCACGCGGGGCTCACGCCGCTCGGTCGTCAGGTCATCGCGCGCATGGAAGCGCTCGGCATCATTGTCGATCTCGCGCATTCCTCGCAACAGACGGTGCAGGAGGTGCTCGGCATGGCCACGCGGCCAGTCGTGGTATCGCACACCGGCGTAGCGGCCACGTGCCCGGGGCCGCGCAACCTCACGGACGATCAGCTGCGGGCGATCGCGGCCAACGGTGGACTCGTCGGCATTGGCTACTGGGATGGTGCGGTGTGCGAGCCCACCGTCGCCAATATCGTGAAGGCGATCCAGCATGCGGTACAGGTGGCCGGTGCCGCGCACGTCGCGCTAGGCTCCGACTTCGATGGTGCCACGCGCACTCCGTTCGATACGCGCGGCATGGCGGCGATCACCGATGGCCTCCTTACGGCCGGCATGGATCAGGGCACGATCGCGCAGGTGATGGGTGGCAACACACGGGACTTCCTGCTGGCGCAGCTGCCCTCGACGTCGCCGACCCTTCGGGCGGGCCGCTAACGTGACGTCCCGGTGACGCGCGCCTGGTGGATGCTGGTGGTGGCCGGAGTGCTGGAAGTCGTCTGGGCCATCGGCCTCAAGTACTCCGACGGCTTCCGGAAGCCCATGCCGTCGGCGATCACCGTGAGCGCCATGATCGCGAGCTTCTACTACCTCGCGCAGGCGCTCAAGACCCTGCCGGTCGGTACTGGCTATGCGGTTTGGACCGGCATCGGCGCGGTGGGTACCGCCATCGTCGGCGTCCTCGTGTTCGGTGAGTCGCGCGATCTGGGACGGATCCTGTCGGTCGCGCTGATCGTGTGCGGCATCATCGGCCTCAAGCTGACCTCGCCGAGCTAGCACCGCCGGGACTGGCACTTCTCGTCGCGATGACGCATTCAATCGGTATGATCCGATTTGCCGCCGTTGTCCCCGTCCTGCGCGTCGCTGATGTCGAACGCTGTATGACGTGGTATCGCGAGATCCTCGGCTTCGCCGTCGATCCATTTCCCGACGTCGCCCCGTTCGAGTTCTGCATTCTCCGCCGCGACGCCGCCGAGCTGATGCTTCGCCGCGCGAAAACACCAATCGTGCGCACGCCGGCCTCCCACGACTGGGATGTCTACCTGCGGCTGGACGGCGGTGAGTTGACCGCGCTGCTCGATCATGCGCGTCGTCGTACGCCGCTGGTGCGGGGTCCGGAACTGATGCCGTACGGTCAGATCGAGTTCGAACTCGAGGATCCCGAAGGGCACCGCATCTGCGTGGCCGAAGTGCTCGACGACGTGACGGGCTTCCCGCCGGCGGTCGACTAGGCCCTAGCGGGGAGAGCCTTGGGACTCGACAGGCGACTGACGAGCACCATGGTCAGGACATTCAGGACCAGCGCCAGAAAGCCGGCATTGATGTCGGTGATGCTATGCGACCATCCCGGGAAGAGGGTCGACATCGACACGCCACCGAGCGCGGTGGCCGCGACGGCGGTTTCGCCGACCACGATGCCGGTGAAGGCACCGACGGCGGTGATGCGCGCCGTCGGGAGCAGCGACGCAAGCAGTGCGGGGAAGAGCTGTGTCACCATGCTGTACGCCATGAGTAACAGCGTGACGAGTGTGCTGCCGCCGCGGAAGGTGAAGAACAGCGCGATGCCAGCCAGCAGTGGCACGAGCAACCGCGCGAAGGTGGCGGAGTCGGCGGCCTGTCCTTCACGCGGTGGCCGGACGATGCGCGCGAGCGTCGTCGCAATGCTCATGAGGATGAGAGAACCCGGCACCAGTGCGGTGAGCAGACCCGCCGCGCCGACCAGCCCCACGATCCACGGGTCGAAGGTGTCGCGCGTGACACGCAGCAACGCGAGGTCGACATCGGCGCCTTTGAGCCCGGGTACCGAGAGCAGCGCCGCGAAGCCGATGAAGAAGACGAACAACAGCACGAGCTGATAGAGCGGCATCAGGGCGGCATTGCGGCGAAATACCGACGCATCGCGGGCGGTGAATACCGAGCCGAACGTGTGCGGCCACATGTAGAACCCCAGCACCGTGAGCAGTACTGTGCTGGCGAACCAGCTGGGCGACATACCACGCGATGGCAACGTGAGAAAATCGGGACGTTCAGCGGCGATCCGCGCGAACATCGGGCCGATGCCGCCGTGCAGCTTGACCGGCAATACGATGCCAAGACCGACCACGCAGAGCAGAACCATGGCGTCCTTCAGTGCGGCCGTCATGGCCGATCCCTTCACGCCGGACAGCACCACGTAAATGACCGTGGCCGTGGTGCCGATCCAGATGGCGGCATTGGCGCTGATTGCCCCGTACGATGACTCCGATACGATGATGCCAAGGCCTTTTAGCTGCAGCACGAGATACGGCATGAGCGCGGCGATACTCACCACGGCCACCAGATTTCCCAGCGCGGGGCTGCCGTAGGCCCGCGTGAAGTACTCCGACTGCGAGAGCACCTTCCACGTCGTGGCGCGACTCCAGATCGCCGGCAGTAGCCAGTACGACATGATGTACGCCACTGCGCCGTAGCCGATGATGTAGAACGCCGGTGCGCCGCGTCCATACGCCCAGCCGCTGCCACCGAGGAAGGTGAACGTCGTGTAGATCTCGCCGGCGAGCAGCATGAACACGAGCATCGTGCCGAATCCGCGATTGCCGACGCTCCACTGCTCCAGGCTGGCGGTGCCACCCGTGCTTCGTGCGCCGCGCACGCTGAGGAGGAGCGCCAGCAAGAGCGTGGCGGACAGGATGCCGAGCGAAATCGTCATGGCTCGCGACTATCGAGGGCACCGATGATCGCCATGACGACGGACGTCATGAGCACCCAGAACACAATCCATCCGAGCAGAAACGGCATACCGAGAATGCGCGGCTCGACGCGGTTGGCAAACCACGGCGCGCCGACGAGGGCGACTGCAGGGACCAGCGCCAGCAGTCGATACGGCTTGGTCATGCCGTGGCGAGCAGATCAAGGGTGGCGGCGGTGAGATATCGCAGGCCGATGTCCAGCGAGCGTTCGTCGATCTGGAAGCGCGGGTGATGATGCGGAAAGTCGATGCCGACCTCGACATTCCCCGCACCGATGAACGCGAACACACCCGGCGCACGCTGTTGGTACGCCGAGAAGTCCTCGCCGCCCATCGTGGGGCGCATGTCGATGAGGGTGTCCGCACCGAATGTGTTGGCCACGACGTTGGTCAGTCGCGCAGTGAGTGCCGGATCGTTGATCACCGGACGGTAGCCGGGCTCATACCGGAACTCGTAGGTGGCGCCGAACGCGCTGGTCACGCCCTTGATGATGCGCTCGATCGTGACGGGCACGGTGGTGCGCAGCATGGGATCGAAGGTGCGCACGGTACCGGCGAGATAGGCCGTGCTGGGGATCACGTTGAACGTGGTGCCGGCAACGAACTGCGTGACCGACAGGACGACGGGGTCGAGCGGATCGACGGTGCGCGACACGACGTGCTGCAGTGCCGAGATGACCTGCGCGCCGATGGCGATCGGGTCGATCGTGCCTTGCGGGATGGCGGCATGTCCGCCCTTGCCGATGATCGTACACTCGAAGGTGTCGGGCGCGGCCATCGCCGGTCCTGCAATGAGTCCGATGCGCCCAACCGGCATGGCCGACCAGACATGGAGGCCGATGACGTAGTCGACCCCATTCATCACGCCCTGACGCACCATCTCTTCGGCGCCGCCGGGTGAGAGCTCCTCGGCATGCTGAAACAGGAAGCGCACCTCGCCGCGCAGCTGGTCGCGATGACGCGCCAGCAGGGTCACGAGACCAAGGGCGATCGAGGTGTGTCCGTCGTGCCCGCAGGCGTGCATCGCCCCGTCCGTCTGCGACCGGTACTCGACGTCGTTCTCCTCGTGGATGGGGAGGGCGTCGATGTCGGCGCGCACGGCGAGCACCGGTCCCTGCCGACCCGTGAGAAGCCGCGCCATCACGCTCGTCTCGGTGGGACGCGAGATCTCGAGATCGCCAATCTGCTCCAGCACCTGCTGGATGAACCGGGCGGTTTCGTGTTCCTGGAACGCGACTTCGGGGTGCCGGTGCAGCGCGCGGCGCCAGTCGATCACCTGCGGCGCCAGCTGTTGCGCCTCGTGGAGCAAGGCGGCGGCGTCGAGGGTCGGCGTATGAGTGGCAGTCGTCATGGTCACGGATCAGGCACGGGTGAACGTGGACGCTTCCCTAGTGATGTAACCGCTCGGCCCTTCTTTGCGTAGGTTTGAGCATGGTCTTCCAGCAACCCGCATCCATCTCGGCGCCCCCAGCTCCGCCCGCCGCCCCGCAGGTACCAATTGGCGTCACGACGGGTCTCGACGCGGCTCCGCTCAGCCTCAAGCCGCTCACGGCGGCTGATGTGGAGGCACTGAAGGCCAAGCGTAGTGAGCTGTCCCGGCAGCTGACCTCGGTGCAGGGGCGCCGTGACGATGTTTCCAAGGAACTACTGCGTACGAGTGGTCCGGGCGCGAAGGGACTTGAGCAGCGCTTGGCGGTCATGGACGAACGCATCGTACAATTGGAGCGCGATATCGCCGCCAACGGCCGCGAACTAGCTCGGGCACCGGGTGAGCTCGTGTCTGAAGAGGCGGCGACGCAGCGGTACGGTCCGTTCAGCTCCGGACAGTTGACGGCGATTTCGATCGTGTCGATTGTGATGATATGGGGACCGTTGGCGTGGGCCGCGGCGCGCCTCATGATCAAGCGCTCGAATCAGCCGAAGCCGAGTGCGCAGTTGCTGGAAGGCACGGCCCGCCTGGAGCGAATCGAGCAGGCGGTTGATGCCATGTCGATCGAAATCGAGCGCATCTCGGAAGGTCAGCGCTTCGTCACGCAGCTGATGTCGAGCAAGGCGCCAGCACCGGCGCTGGTCGAACGCACCGAGTCGCCGGCGTAATCCAGCGACCTCGGTACGAGACGAGATGCCTACGCCGGCATATCGTCGGCGCTGCGGTCGGCGAGCATGGTGGGATTGGTCACCACCGACGTGACCGAGCGGGGACGCACCATGCCACGCAGCCGCTCATAGTTGAGCCGGAAGAGTTCCACCGCGGCTGGTACGTCGTGCTCGCTGCGCATGCGGAAGCTGATCCACCCTGAGTGTGGCTGCGTGCGGTGTGGCTCCGCGCGGCCGGCGGCCACGAGGTCGCGCCGCAATCGCACCGGCATGAGCAGGTCGGCCACGCCGCTCACGTGCACGTGTCCCATCTCGCGACGGTCCACGCGAAACTCGACGCCGCCAAACCGATACGGCAGGACCTCGACGCCATCCCAGTGCTTGACGATTCCGGCGACCAGTGCGCCGAGGTCGATGGTGCCCATGTGCATCACCAAGGCAAGACGTGAACCGAATGGAGTGATGCCTGAGCATGCACCGGGTTTTCGTGAAAGGCGAGCAATCGGCACGGTCCGGGTTTGCGGAGACGAATCGTGTCGCGGCCCGGAAGCGCATAGCGTATCGTCTGTCATGGCTTCGATGAACTCTGTTCCTGATGCAACGATCGATCCGCGCTGGCGGGCCGTTGTCGAGCGCGACCGCCAGTGGGATGGCAGTTTCGTGTTTGCGGTAACGTCGACCAAAATCTTCTGCCGTCCGTCCTGTCCGTCGCGTCGGCCTCGGCAGGACCGCGTGCGTTTCTATGAGAGCGGCCTCGACGCGCGTGCGGCCGGCTTCCGGGCCTGCAAACGCTGCGTGCCGGAGTCGGCCTTGGCCGGTGGCACCGATGCCTTGCACACGCCGCTGGTCGTGCGCGCGATCAGCCTGCTGGAGGATGATGCGATGACGGTCACGCAGCTCGCTGATGCGCTCGATGTCAGTCGTGCCCATCTGCAGCGGGTGTTCACGCGCCTGGTGGGTTGCACACCTGCCGAATGGCAACGGGCCCAACGCAGCGAGCGGTTGCGCACCGCGCTGCCTGCGAGTGCATCGGTGTCGAGCGCGGCCTTCGACGCGGGCTTCGACTCTTTGCCCAGTGCCTACGCGGCGGCGTCGGCGCACCTTGGCATGTCTCCCGGTGCGCTGCGTCGCGGCGCGGCCGGCGAGACGGTGTTCTACACGATCGTGCCGTGTGCACTTGGCTTCGTGATGGTGGCGATGACATCGCGTGGCGTACATCGCGTGGTGCTGGGCGACGACGCCGCGGCGCTCGAGACAACATTGCGCGAGTCATTGCACGCCGCGGACCTCGTGCGGGATGATGCAGCGCTCGGCGACATCAGCGCGAGCGTGGTGGCGCTGGCGAGTGGCGCGGCGCTGTCGCACGCGCTGCCGCTCGATCTGCGTGGCACGGCGTTTCAGCAGCGCGTGTGGCGCGAGTTGCAGCGGATCCCACGCGGCGAAACGATCACCTATGCGGAGCTCGCGGCGCGCATCGGTGCCCCGAAGGCGGTGCGCGCCGTGGGCACGGCCTGCGGCGCGAATCCGGTGGCGATGGTGGTGCCGTGTCATCGCGTGGTGCGCGCTGACGGCAGCCTAGGCGGCTACGCGTGGGGGTTAGAGAGGAAGGCAAACTTGCTGCGGGTTGAGCAACTGAAAACTCCCTAGTAAGCAGGAAGGAGGGTATCAGGGGGCAGGAAGCAGGTGAACCGCGCGTGGTTCCTGCCTCCTCCAGCCTGATACCCTCCTTCCTGCTTACTCGGGAGTTGGCAGTTACAGGTTCCCGATCAAACCGGGAACAGCATCTCCCGGTACCGCGGCAGCGGCCAGTACTCGTCGCCGATCGCGAGTTCGAGCGCGTCGGCCGCGTCGCGCACTTCGCCCATCGTGTCGCAGCCGGTGGTGGTGAGATAACCGGCCTGTCCGCCGAGATCATCGTGCATGTGCTCGGCCTTGGTGATCACCTTGGCGAGTTCAGCGCGCTTCTTCTGCAGCGTGGTCACCAGCTTCGACACCGAGTTCGCGGCGTCGACGATCGGCTGCATGTTGATGCCAGCGACGGCACCCTGACCCGCCGATGTCGCCAGCGTGCCGAGATACGCGTACGCCGCCGGGAGCACCTGCGTGTCGATCATCTGCTGGATCGTGTGCAGCTCGATCAGGATGTCCTTCACGTAGCGCTCGAGACGCACATGGTAGCGGCTCTCGAGTTCGACTTCGGTAAGAATGTGCGTGTTCTTGAACAGCGCCACGGCGGCATCGGTGCGTAGCTGGGCCAACGCTTCCGGCGTACGACGCAGGTTGAGCAGACCACGCTTCTTGGCCTCAACCACCCATTCGTCGGAGTAGTTGTTGCCTTCGAAGCGTACGGCGGCCGATTCCTTGAAGGCCTTGGCGGCCACCATGAGTGCGGCGTCGTCGGTGCTCTTGCCCGTCTTGATCTCGGCCTTGAGCTGCTCGATGATCTCGCCCAGCGCTTCAGCGACCGCGGCCTGCAGCAGCATGACGGGGAACGCGATGCTCTGCGACGCGCCCACTGCGCGGAACTCGAACTTCGCGCCAGTGAACGCGAACGGCGACGTACGGTTGCGGTCGGTGTTGTCCTGTTCGACGTCCGGCAGCTTCGCCACGCCAAGCTTCAGCATGGCCTGCTCGGCGTTCTTCGGCGACGTCTTGCCAGCGGCGATGTCTTCCACCACCTGCGTGAGGCCCGTGCCGAGGAAGGCCGAGATGATCGCCGGCGGCGCTTCATTCGCCCCGAGACGATGTTCGTTGCCGCTCACGGCGATACCGGCACGCAGCAGACCGGCGTGCTTGTGCACGCCCTTGAGCACCGCCGCCAGGAACACGAGGAAGCGGATGTTCTGGTGTGGCGTCTTGCCCGGCTTGAGCAGGTTGGTGCCGTCGAGCTGGTTGTCCGAGGTGATCGAGAGCGACCAGTTGCAATGCTTGCCCGAGCCGTTGATGCCGGCGAAGGGCTTCTCGTGCACGATGGCCTGCAGCCCGTGACGCAGCGCGATCTTGCGCAGCACGCTCATCACGAGATGGTTGTGATCGACGGCGATGTCGGTGTCTTCGAAGATCGGCGCCATTTCGAACTGCGACGGCGCGACTTCGTTGTGCCGCGTGACGATCGGCACGCCGAGCTTGTAGAGCTCATGCTCGACTTCGCTGATGCACGCCTGCACGCGCTCGGGGATGCCACCGAAGTAGTGGTCTTCGAGCTGCTGTCCACGCGGCGGCGGCGCACCCACGAGCGAGCGCGCGGCCATGACGAGGTCGGGGCGCAGGGCGAAGTGCGAGCGGTCGATAATGAAGAATTCCTGCTCGACGCCGAGCGTGGTGTT
Source organism: Gemmatimonas sp. (assembly GCF_031426495.1). NCBI lineage: Bacteria > Pseudomonadati > Gemmatimonadota > Gemmatimonadia > Gemmatimonadales > Gemmatimonadaceae > Gemmatimonas > Gemmatimonas sp. The sequence goes on from NZ_JANPLK010000078.1 coordinate 55,898, forward strand.
CACGCGCAACACACCGCTGTCGCCGATGAGCTCGAGCAGTTCCATGGCGCGATGCGACAACACGTCGGAGCTGCGCAGCAACGGCGTCATCTCGTCGAGCGCTTCTCCGTTGTAGCCGATGAACACCGACGGGATGCAGAGATACTTCACGCCACCGGTTTCACTGATGAACACGGGCGACGCCGGATTCCACGCGGTGTAGCCGCGGGCTTCCCACGTGGCGCGCAGTCCACCTGATGGGAAGCTCGACGCATCGGGCTCCGACTGAATGAGCTGCTCACCGGTGAACGTCTCGATGGGGAGCTTGTTCTCGTCGAAGTTCAGAAACGCGTCATGCTTCTCGGCCGTGAGGCCGGTTTGCGGCTGGAACCAGTGCGTGAAGTGCGTGACGCCGCGCGACATCGCCCATTCCTTGATGACCTGCGCAACGACGGGCGCGATCTCAGAATCGAGCTTTTTGCCGAGGCGAATGGAGGCTGCGAGCTTCTTGTAGATGTCCTTGGGCAACTTGGCGCGCATCTGGCGCAGCCCGAAAGTGTTCATGCCGAACCAGGCGCTGGTCGGCTGCAGAATGCCGTTCTCTTCCGGGCGGACGGTAATGCGAACCGGGCGCTGCGTAACTTCGCGCATGGCAGCGACGCGCGAGCCGTTCATGGAGGACATGGCGATGTGTTTTTGGAGTGGTAGGCGGCACGACGGACGTAAGCTGACCGACTGTACCGCTATTCGTGCACAAGTTGCAGGAATATGTCAGACTCGGGCACAAAAACCAACGTCACATTACCGGATCGTACCGGCGATGCTGCCAGAGGTGCGAAGTTTATGGTACAGCTCGGTGTTAATGCCATCATTAGCGAACATAGCCCGAACAAAGGTGCCCTCCGTGTACTCTGCGCCCTCTTTCTCTCTGCGTGATCTTTTCTGGTACACGTCGGTGCTTTTGCGGCTCGGATCGGGGGAACCGATCACGCAGAGACAAGGAGAGCGCAGAGATCACGGAGGGTTTGGCGGTCGATAGGGTCACGGGGTACACTGGGTCATGCGAACTGCTTTTCTTTTTGAATGCGCGCGACGGACGGCGGTGATAGCGGCGGTGGTCGCGGTTGCCGCCTGCAGTGGCGACGACGCCCCGAAGGTCGATTCAGCGGCCGGCACGCCCATCGTCGCGGTGATGCCGCGGCCGATGACGCCGAGCGATTCGGCCTGCCCGCGCGATGGCACCTGGAAGCGGTGCGCGCTGGAGGATCGCGTCGTGAAGTCGGGGCTGGCGTTCAAGCCGGCTGGCGACTCACTGCAGGTCGCATATCTGAGCGTGCCGGGGGTGCGCTACAAGATCGGGCTCACGGCCTCGATGGTCGCCTTCTTCTATGCGGATACGCTGGCTGCGGCCAAGGACGTAACCGCGCTGGACCGCTTCCGGCTCACGCCGCGGGGCGACACGATCGGTGCATGGAAGTCGGTGCCGAGCGATGTGATCTGGTCGGGGAATCTGGTGGCGGTGTTGTTCGACGCGTCGGCCACGCAGATCGAGCGCATCCGCCTCACGATCACCGCCGGAGCCCCGCAGCCCTGGAGTGAGGCGGCCAAGGCGGCGAAGGCCGCCGCCGATACACAGACGGTGCAGAAGCTGCCGCTGATGCCGGCGCGTTAGGGCGCCGCCGGCGCGCGCGCCGCCGGCTGCCGCGCCTCGGGCCGTCGCCGGGCATCGGCGCGCCAGTCGGTCACCAGCCGGACGAAGGCGGTCGCCCCGTACGTGATCGCGATGCGCTGCAACACAAACGAACGGCTGGAGACGGCCGTCTGCCGCTCGGGGCGCCAGCTCAGCGACGTCACGGTGCCGATGACGGCGCCGGCGAGAAACGGCAGGTTTGGGCGTACATCCCCGTGGGCCGTGCGCAGCGTGCTGGTCCGCACGATCGCGCAACCTGCCCGGGTCAGGGTCTCACGGGCCAGCGACACTGGCGGCGTGATGCAGACAGAGTGGTCGTCGACCCACGGTACGGCGCGATCAACCAGGTGTCTCACGGTCGTCTTGACTGCGAGGTAGCCCAGTTGATCGCCCACGCGTGAGCCGTAGCCGCCCCAGGTCCGCTTCCAGGCTTTGGGGGTGCCCAGTGTTTGCGACCAGCCGGCCGACAGGAGCGGCGTCACGAACAGCATGGGGCTCGGCTTCCCGGACACAGCGGCGCGCTCGACGGAGGTGGTGTCCTGGGCGTCGAGGCGCAGTGCGGCGGAAGTCGCGAGGATCAGCAGGGCCGCGCAGCGGCGCGCCGGTGAGGTGAGCATGCGGTGGGATTGAACGGAAACGAACGGTTCCAGCGTAGGCACTGCCTTCGGCACTGTCGATAGGAAATGATAGGAAGCGATAGGCGCAGATCAACTGCAAGAAGTTGGGCAAGGCAAATGGCCGCCAAGTTGACTGCTTGGCGGCCATCTGGACGAGGCTACTTCATAGGTCCATTAAAGGGACACTATAGATACACTTGCTACTATCTCCGACCAGCGGGAGTCGGCGCCGGCGGCTGAGCGTCGAGAGCGGCACCCAGTGCTTCGGCGGTCCAGCTGATAGCGTTGGTATAGAAGTCGCCGACCTTGGCCGGGTCGATGCCCATCTCCTTGGCGATCTCCGACGCGTTCTCGAAAAGGCCGAGCTCGTACGATTCGGCGAAATTGATGGCGTTTGCGTACGGGCCGGTGCGGTCGAGCAGGGCTTCGTTGGCCTCGTCGCTGAGCACGACGCGCGAGAGAATTTCGGGAAGCGGCATGCGGAAGACGGCATCGAGCAACGAGAAGAGGCCGACGAGGAACAAGGTGCCGGCGTCGCGTGAGCCGCCAACCAGCTGCTCGAGCAGTCGACCGCGTTCCACCGCCTGACGTACCAGTTCCTGGTCCACGCCGTTCGACGAGCGGCGGGCGGCGGCCACGGCCACGGCCAGCCAGCGGAGGAAGGCGGTGCGACCGATCAGCCGCAGTGCCTGTCCGATCGAGCTCACGCCGCGCATGCCGATGGCGGCCGAATTCACGAGACGAAGCAGCTGGAAGGTGAGCACCGGATCGGTCGATATGACGTCTTCGAGCTGGCGGTCGTTGATCTTCTGATCGCGCGCCATGCCCATAAGTCGCATCGCGGCAACGGTGGACTGCGGCATGTTGGCCGACGGCAACGGCTCGGGGCGGCTGAAGAACGTGCCCTGGAACGCGTCGAAGCCCAGCCCCAGCACCACCTCGTACTGCGCGAGCTCGTCGATCTGCGTGGCGATCAGCTTGGGGGCGTGCTTGCCGAAGCCCTGCGTGATGCGATCGCAGATCTTGCCGATCGTGACCGCGTTCTCGCTGCTGATATCGACCCGGACCCAGGTGACGTAGGGGACCAGTGCCTCCGACGGGCCGGCGGTTTCGCCGACGTCATCGAGGGCGAGCAACCCGCCGTGCGCCCGGTAGCGGGCGACGGCTTCGGTCACCGCTTCGTCGGCTTCGAGATCAGGCGGGAGCATCACGATCGCGGAGCCCGGCTCGGCGACGTGAAACGCATCATCGAGCAGCTGCGTACGCGTGCAGGACACGAAGGCCGGCATGCGATTGCGCACGAGGTCGAAGGTGCCGCTCAGGAAGCTCTCGACGAAGCCGTGTTCCCCGGTCTCCGTTTCCTTGAAGCGGATTTCGTACCCGAGCAGGGCGCCGGTCGTACCGAAGACGGGCTGGCGAACGAGGCAGAAGTCGGACATTTGGCTGGGAAGAACGCGGTACAGGGGTGGCGCAGACGACGTCGTCGTAGCGACTCTAAGACGATTCAACTGCTCGCGAGGTACTCTTTCGGGATTCGGTCCCGGCGTCCCTCGTCATCTCCCTTCGATCAGACATGAGTATTACGACGCTCGACGGAAGCCTTCACCGCGGCTGCGGTGGCCGGTACGCCCTTCAGACGGAAACGGTCACGATGCGCATCAGCGGCATGGCGGCCGAAGTCACCCGCGAGTTCTATCGCTGCGAAAAGTGCGGGCATGAGAACCGGACCATCGACCAGCGCGATGTGGCGGAGAAGTCGGCGACCGAGCAGATCCGGGTCGCCCACGATCTGTTGGCGCCGAAGGCGATCCGACAGCTGCGTGAGTCGCTGGGGCTCACGATCCCGCAGTTCGCGGAGCTGTGCTACGGCACGCCCAAGGGGATCGTGGAAGGCTGGGAGAAAGGGAAGTACCTGCAGAACCGCGACGCTGATGCGCTGATTCGCGGGCTACTCGATCGCGAAACGCTGGAGAAGCGCGCGGCGAAGGCCGGCGTGACGCTGCCGGTGATCGTCGATCCCGCCGCGGCAGCGGCAATCGCCGTCTGAACCCGAGGACGCTCCCATCGCACTGATCATCACCCACGAGCTGACGCGTCGGTTCGGCGACGTCACCGCGCTCGATGGCCTCACCGTGTCCATCGAGCCGGGCATTACCGGCTTGGTGGGGTCGAATGGGGCCGGGAAGAGCACGCTGGTGAAGATTCTGCTTGGCCTGCTCGATCCGTCGAGTGGGTCGGCGCAGGTGATGGGACATGATGTGGTGCGAGAGAACCGCGCGATCCGCTCACTCGTGGGCTACATGCCCGAGCATGACTGTCTGCCTCCGGAGATGACGGCAGCGGAGTTCGTGTCGTTCATGGCCCGTTGCTCCGGGCTTCCCGCGACGGCGGCGCGCGAGCGGGCGGCCGAAGTGCTACGTCATGTGGGGCTGTTCGAGGAGCGGTACCGGCCCATGCGCGGCTACTCCACCGGTATGGCGCAGCGCGTGAAACTGGCGCAGGCGCTGGTGCACGATCCGCGCATTCTGGTGCTCGACGAGCCCACGAACGGACTCGATCCTGCCGGCCGCGACGAGATGCTGGCACTGATTCAGCGCACGGGGCGCGAGTTCGGCATTTCGGTGTTGGTGTCGTCGCACCTGTTGGGTGAGCTCGAGCGCGTGTGCGAGCATGTCGTCTTGATCGACGCGGGGCGCCTGGTGCGTGCGGAACGACTGGGCGCGCTCATCGGTGAGACGAGCACGTTGCTGGTGGAAGTCGACGGCGACGTGGACGCGTATTGTGCCGCGTTGGTGGCGCAGGGGTTGGTGGTGCAGCGCGAGCTGTTGCGCGCGCTGGTGGACCTGCCGAACGGCGACGACGCCGAGAGTGTGGCGCGGGTGTTCGCCACGCATGACATCGTGCGCGATGTCGCGGTGGCGACCGGCGTGGGACTGTTGCGCATCGAACGCCGGCGCGGACATCTGGAAGACCTGTTCGCCGGAGCCAACACGTGAGCCAACACGTGTTCCAACACGTGAGCGATCGCGTCAGCGATACCACGATTCACGACCTCGGCTATCGACGCTATGAGGGTGCGCGGGACGGCGTGCGCGGAGCGTGGCGCGCGCTGTTTGCGCAGGGATTCCGCGCGATGTTCGGATTTGGTCGTCCACTCAAGTCGAAGGCGGTGCCCGCGTTCGTGCTGGCGGCTACGATGCTGCCGTGTCTTGCCACGCTGGCGGCGTCGTCCGCCACCAAGGGGCAGTTGCCGATCATGTACGGCGGCCTGATTCAGGCGCAGCTCATTCTGTTCGTACTGTTCGCCGCCGCGCAGGCGCCGGAGGTGATGAGTCACGATCAGCAGCATCGCGTGCTGCCACTGATTCTCACGCGCGACGTGACGCGCGACGTGTACACCAGCGCGCGGGTCGCGGCCGTGCTGTGTGCGCTGCTGGTGGTCTGTGCCGCGCCATTGCTGTTGCTGTACATCGGCGAGATCGGCATCGCGGTCGATCCGGCCACCGCGTTCTCCAAGATGGGCACAAAGGCCGGCCCGGTGCTGATGCAGGCCACGCTCACCGCGTGGGTGATCGGGGGAATCGGCGGTGCGATGGCGTCGATGACGCCGCGCCGCGCCTATGCCACGACGTCGGTGATCGGTGTGTTTCTGGTAGCGGCGGCGGTGTCCATCGGGCTCGACGATCTGGCCGGCATCTCTGCCGACGTCTCGGGGTTCATCGATCCGCTGCGTTCGTTGCACAAAATGGCGCTGATTCTATTCGGCGAGAAGAATCGCGCGATGGAGCTGGCGCCACCGCCGCCGCTGTGGATGTTCGCGGTGCTGGCGCTATCGCTCGGGGCGGCCGGTGTGCTCGCGACGTTCTGGCGCGTGCGCCGCGTGCGCGTATGAGCACCTCGCAGAGCGTCTTGCAGATTCCACTGGCGTTCGATCACGTCTCTCACTGGTACGGTGACGTGGTGGCGGTCAATGATGTGACCTGTGCCATCGAGGCGGGCATCACCGGATTGCTGGGTCCGAACGGCGCGGGCAAGAGCACGATGCTGCAGATGGCGGCAGGACTGTTGGCGCCATCCAGCGGCACGGTGCGCGTGTATGGCGAGTCGCCGCTCGAGCGCCCGTCGATCTTCCGCCATGTGGCGCTGGTGCCGGAACGGGAGGCGCTGCCCTCGATGTTGTCGGCGCGCGCCTTCGTGGAAGCGCGCGCCGTACTGCTTGGGCTGCGCGATCCCAAAATGGCCGCGCTGCGCGCGCTCACGACGGTCGAGATGGACACCGTGGCGGATCGCAAAGTGGGTGGCTTCAGCAAAGGCATGCGACAGCGCACCAAGCTGGCGGCGGCGCTCGTGCACGAGCCGACGCTGTTGTTGCTGGACGAGCCGTTCAACGGACTTGATCCGCGTCAGCGCATGCACATGATGCGACTGCTGGAAGACCGTGCGGGTGAAGGCACGGCCGTCTTGCTCAGTTCACACATTCTCGAAGAGATCGAAGGGGTGGCGTCGCGCATTTTGGTGATGTTGTCCGGGCGACTCGCGGCGAGTGGCGATCATCGCACGCTGAGGCGCATGATGACCGATCGGCCGCACACCGTGCGCATTCGCTCCACCAACGATCGTTCGCTGGCCTCGGTGCTGCTGGCATCACCTTCGGTCATGGGCGTCGATATCGAGGCTGATGCCTTGATCGTACGCACGATTGATTACACCGGCTTTGCGCATCACATCGCGGCCGTCGCGCAACAGGCGTCGATTACGCTGCTCGAAGTGCAGCCCACAGATGAATCGCTGGAGCACGTATTCGCCTACCTGGTGGCCCGATGAGCGTGGCGTACGGTCGTATCTCTCCGTGGGCGACGGCGCGCGTGCTGGTTCAGCTCGCGTGGGCCCGCACCTTCTCGGTCACGCTGGTGGTGGGGGTGATCGGACTCCTGTTGCTGCCGGTGCTCTTCGCGTTGGCGTTTGCCGCACGCGGGAGCCTGAGCGGGGATCCGGTGGTGTTTCTGGTGCAGCGCTACGACACGCTGGTGTGCGGACTGGCCATGCCGTTGATCGGCTTGTTGCTGGGCACCAGCGCGTTTAGCGCCGAGACAGATGACGGCACGCTGCTGTATCTCGTGACGACCACGACGCCGCGATGGTGGATAGCCTGCGTGCGCGTGCTGTATGCGTCGATCGTGACGGGAGTGCTGTCGGCGTTTGCGGTGTGGAGCACGGGTGCGATCGCCGCCGACGGCAGCAATCCGGAGCATGTCACCACGGCGTTCACGGTGGCCGTGCTGTTCGGTGGCGTGACGTACGCGGCGCTGTTCACGGCGCTCGCGTTGCTGACGCGTCGGGCGCTGGTGGCCGGCCTGGTGTACGTACTGTTCTGGGAAGGCGCGCTGAGTCGCACGTTTCCGGCGCTCAATTATCTCAGCGTGCGACAGTGGACCCTGTCGGTGGCCGCATCACTGACCGAGTCATCCGAGCAGGCCCTGCAAACTGGTCCGTCGCTCGCGGCGTCACTGATGGGCGCTGCGGTGTTGGTGGTGCTCTCGGTGTATGTCGGTGGGCGGAGATTGCAGCGACCGCGAATTACACGATAACGGCGAAGTAAGGGGTTCGGAGTAGGGAGTAGGGGGTACTCCATACTCCGTACTCCATACCCCCTACTCCATACCCCGTACTCGTTACGCCTTACTTCGCTTTTAGCGCTGCCTGCAGCTCCAGATCCGGGATCGCCTTTCGCAGCACATGGTCGATCTGCGTGAGTCGTGCGGCCGGCGAACGCTCGGCCAGCAGCCGATACCGGCTCTCGAGATCGAGGTCGATCATCGCGCCGACACTCCACGCGACCTGTGCAGCGTCGTCGGGCAGGTTGGGGAGCGGATCGGTGTCGTCGTTCAGCGTGCGCACGGCCTGCACGACGCGTTTGAAGTTGGCGAGCACTTCATCGGCGGCGACCGCCAGCGCGACGGGGGCGTAGCCGGTGTGGTCGAGCACGACGGTGCCGGTGGCCACGTGATATGGTGCGTCGTGTTCGATGAACGCCGTGAGCGCGAAGCGTTCGCGCCCTGTGACGATGATGTTGGCGCGACCATCGGGCATCACGTCTACATCGGTCACTTCGGCCACGCACCCCATGCGTCCCGCCGGTAAGTCGCGTTCGGCGACGCCAGGCATAGCCGCGATGATGCCGAAGCGCCCGTCGCCGTCACGCACATCGGCCAGCATCTGCCGATAGCGCGGCTCGAAGAGATGCAGTGGCAACATCGTGCCCGGGAAGAGCACGACGCCCAGCGGGAAGATGGGAAGCAGGAGATCCGTCACTCGGGAAATATCTAGCGAAAGCTGGTCGTGCGCTCGATGGCGTGACGATGCGAACGGAATCCGTCATCGGCACCGCGACCGAGGGCCACCATGGCGGTCATCGTGGCGCTGGCCGGGATGTCGAGAATGGCCTTCACCTGGTCGGGCTGAAAGCCGAGCATCGGCGAGGTGTCGAAGCCTTCCGATGTGGCGATGAGGAGCAGATAGCCGAGGGCGATGTTGGCCTGTCCGTTGCCCCAGGCGGCGAGGGCTTCCGGCGTCATGCCGCTGAAATTCTTCTCGAGCATCGCGATGGTGCTCGCGCGCTTGTCGGGCGTGAGGTCGGGGTGCACGATATCGCCGAGGTTGGCCATCGTGTCGTCCATGTCCGAGTACATCGCGATCACGACCGGGGCTTCGCCGACCTGCTTCTGCCCGTAGGCGGCGTCCTTGAGCGCGTTCTTGACCTCTTGGTCGCGCACGACGACAAAGCGCCACGGCTGGAGATTGAACGCGGACGGGGCGCGTCCAGTGAGTTCGAGGAGCGTATGGATCTCGTCGTCGGTGATAGGGACGTCGAGGTACGAACGCACCGAGTGACGCGCCATCGCGGCATCGGCCGCCGAGAGGCGTTCGGTGGGAGTGGCGTACGCCGCGGTGAGGAGCGCGGAGGTGGTGGCTTCGGAAGTAAGCATCTCAGTAAATCCCTGTTGGCGTGACGTATTTCGTTATAACAAGCGTTGGCGCGAAAGAATCAGTTCCCGGGGCAGTTGCGGCGAACACCCTGGAGCAGAATGGCCAACTGCGCGCGCTGGCTATCGGCGAGCCCGTCGAACACGGTCAACTCCGCCTGCTGCACCGCCGGAGCGGCCATCTCCAACAGTGCCTCGCCTTTCCCGGTTAGCTCCGTATGTACAACTCGTCGGTCTTTTTCGTCGCGCTTACGCGCCACTAACCCGGCACTATCGAGCCTGTCAAGCATTCTGGTGACGTCGGGCCCAGGTGCAGCCAAGTGTTTTCCTAGCTCGCTGCAGCCGGCGCCACTCTTGCCGTGGCGCTGGATCACCAGAAGCAGCTCGTACTGTGCCGTGGTCACGGCGAACGGTTCGAGCGCCCACGTCATTGCTCGTTCTACATGCGCCGCGGCAGTGCGCAGCGCATGCACCGTGGACGCGGGGCTGTTTGCGGAGGCCAAATCCTGAGGTGTCGGGTCAACAGTGGCGCGAGAGGACATGCGAGAATTGTATCTGTTAGAACAATAGTTGTCAATCTAACACATTGAGCGAGGGTCGAGCATGGGTTGCTACCACTGGAGGGGTGAGTTCGATACATTGCCGTGCTGTCTGTGAAGTGCAGGCACGGCGCCGTCGCCAAGTGGTAAGGCAGGAGACTGCAAATCTCCCACCGTCGGTTCGATTCCGACCGGCGCCTCTTCGAACTCCAGTGCTGCGCTGTGGGTCCTGGATTCTGATGCGCGTTCAAAAAAGTCTTTGCACGGTTTTTCGAAAGTCTTTGCACGACCTCCGATGTACTGTCGTGATGCTGTTTGTGTCGCACTGCTCGGCCATCTCGTTGTACGAGATGGCCGTCTGTGTTTCTCGAGGGAAAGAGAGAGGCTGCGCGCTTACGACTCGCGCCTGCTGAATCCATGCTCGCCGCGGCGTTGAGGATCGCGTGGTGGATCGCCGCGCGCTTGCGCCGCCATGTCGCAGCGCGACGGAGCCTCCCACCCGGGAGCCTGGTCATCGCACCGATGACGCCGAGCTGTGTGGCGAGGGCGGGTATTCAGTGCCCACTGGATGCGAGTCCAGCACCACATTGTTTGCGCCATTCACAACGCTCCCGTTGTCTACGTCGCTTGCTGCCGAATGGCGACAGTGCGAGCGCGTTGGTACGTCTCGATCAACTCCGCCTCGGTGGGCAGCCCCGCCAACACCTCGGCTGGGGCCGTCGAGTACGTGGCCACGCCCATGGGAACTTGCGTGCCGCGCAGGGAGTAATCGACCACGACTCCGTTGCTTTCGCGGCAGAGCAGGATGCCGATGGTTTGGTTGTCGCGAGCGGCTGGTCCGAGATGACGGTCGGTGAGAAGATCGTCGACCGCGTTGACATAGAAACCGAGCTTGCCGAGAAACTCTGGCTCGAACGCGCCGATTTTGAGTTCGAACACGACCCATCGATGCGTGGGTACATGGTAGAACACAAGGTCGAGGAAGAACTCTTGGCCGCCGACGACAAGTCGGTACTGATTTCCTGCGTAGGCGAATCCGGTATGGAGCTCCGTGAGGAACGCCTTGAAATTCGCCAAGAGGCCAGCTTCGACCGCTCGCTCAGAGGCGTCGAGTGGAAGGCCCAAGAAATCAAAGTTGTACCGATCCTTGACCAAGGCCTGAGCCAAGTCCGATTGCGCGGGCGAAAGCGCAACGGCGAAGTTCGTGGGCGCGGCACCTAGCCGGCGATGCAGCCCGTTGCCAATGTGGGTGATAAGGACATTGCTGGACCACCCGTTCGCGACGGCCTGCTGGGCGTACCAGAGGCGCTGCTCAGTCTCATCGAGTCGCTCCAAGAGCGCGATGTTAGATCTCCAAGGCAGGTTTGCCATAGTGGCGGCCACGACCGTTTCGTCCGGGTAGGCCGCGGCAAACTGGCGCATGTAGTAGAAAGTGCGCGGAGCGTACCCGCGCAGTCCGGGCAACCGCAGCTTCAGGTCGGCTGCCAATCGTCCCGCAACGCCCTCTCCCCATAGCTCTTTGCTGATTCGTGCATTCAGTTCACGACCGATGCGCCAGTGCGCCAAGATCGTCTCGCGATTGACTGCTGCGGCCGCCTCACCAGCCCCAATCGCGATGAAGTTGAGGACGCTCTCTAGGATCTCTGCGTAGGGCGCATCACCGGGGGCAGGAATCGGGGCGGGCAACCGGCTCTTTCGGGTCGACATTTGGGGATTTCCAAGTAGAGGGCAATTTTGCAACACCTGTTGCAATACTGTAAGTCGTTGCAATATAGCGATTTGGACTGCCGGTTCAATTCTGCAACACCCGTTGCAAAATGCAGACGAGTCCGCCGCTGACCCACCCGCGCGCCAGGCGCAGAATCCGGCGTTCGCGGAGTATCTGCTGCGAAAAAATATGGCGACATGCTCTGTGGCGCTGAGCGCTGCACGAGAGCCTCACGCATGCCCACGCCCTGGCGGACGCGATCTGGGCGTCGTGGGATGCCACAGTCCCCCACTTCGGGAAGACTCTGCGTGAGCCTTCCGAATGCAAGAGGCAGTCGCCGGCAAACGCCAAGCGGGGCGATCGGAGCCGAGCACGAAAAGCTTGAAACGACGAGACACGAAAGGCTAGAAGTCGCGGGCGGGCGCTACGGACAAGCGGGAAGCTCGCTGTCGCCTTGCTGACGTGCAAAAACCCTCGTGCAAAACCGTGCAACAACTTTTGCAACCGCGCATTCTGCGTATGCGGAAGCGGGCGACTCCCGAGGGGAGCCGCCCGCTTTTCATGGCGCCGGTACGGGCGCCGCTACCGGAGACAATTACTCCCAGTAGGCGGTGAAGTCGTAGTACGCGGCGCCCGACCGGGAATCGTTGATCCGGATAATCGCCGTGTAGCCGTTCCAGGAACTGGGCTGCTGCACCACGGCGATGCTACCACGGCCCGAACGCTGGTCGATGCGGAGGTTGACGTTCCGGTTCGGCAGGCCGCCGCCGCGGATGTTCGAGTTCACGTCGCTGACGCGGACACCGCTTCGCGTGATGGCGTCCACCCGGCGCCCCGAGATCTGGATCTCCACGACGTCGTCCACGCGACCACTCCAGTTCAGCGAGCCGGCGCCACCGTTCTGGCTGCCGCCGTTGTTGCCGCCGCGACCGTCGTAGCCACCATCGCGGTCGTCGCGGTCGCCGCGGTTGGGATTCTTGTCTCGGCCGTTGCCCCGGCCGTTGCCCGGGAACGGTTCGCCATCACGACGGCCGCCGCGTCCCCAGCCCCCACCGTTGCCGTTGTTGCCCTTGTCGCCCTTGTCGCCCTTGTCGCCCTTGTCGCCCTTGTCGCCCTTGTCGCCGCGGTCATCATCGCGGCGATCGTACACGTCGTCGCGACCATTCCGGCCGTCGCGATCGTCGTAGCCACGGTCATCGACATAGGCGGTGATGCGATAGTTGTCGGCACCGGCGCGCGGGTCGCGCACGCGCAGCACCGCCTGATATCCATTGCGCGCCGACGGCTGCTCGATGACGTCGACATCACCGCGTCCGTCGTTGAGCTGCACCACCACGTTGGCGCTGGTACGAGGGAGCGCGGAATTCACTCGCGTGCGGCTCGGCAAACCCGCATCGAAGCCACGCGTGCTCACGTCACGTCCGCGCACGACGATCAACACTTCGCGATCGACGCGACCCGTCCAGGTGAAGAGTGCGCGATCGGCATGATCGGGCGGCGTGGCGCCGGCTTGCGTCGCAGCGATGAAGAGCCCGGCGATCACCGGCACGGTGATGACAGAGCGGCGGACACGAGATGAAGTCGAACGATGCAGCGTCATGTGCTCCTCCAGAGAGCAATAGTCACTGCGGTATAGGGCATCTGTGATGCCATGCCGCCGCTGCGCCGACGGGTTGCCGGGCCAGATGCCTTTGGCTCGGCGCAACTGCTTGTGGGGGAATCGCTTCGCCACCGTCGCGCGTGGTCCATGCGATGTGCCCTGCACGCCAATACGCGCCGTAACTGTCCCCAAAGACGGACAGTCGTCGCAGTCGCGACAGGACGATGCCCGGCGATGTGCTGCTATGCGTTCGCCGTTCTCGCACGAAAGACGGCGCGCCCGATCCGTCGCACCCAGCCGGGTCGCGGCGCCTGCTGCACATCGTGGCTGAGGAAGAACTCCTCCGGCCGGTAGGCATGCATGGCTTGTTGAGCGTGGGCCAGCACGATGCGGACCTGATCTGCCGACAGCGGCTCGAACGGTTTGAACTGAAATGGATGTCGACGCGCTTCTTCCGCGAACGCATGCATGGCCGGCCATTCGCGCGAGAGCTTGGGCATCAGTTCGAGTACGCTGGCGAGCAGTTGCTTGGGGCCGGGCTGCTCGCCGAAGGAGTAAGCGAGATAGCGATCTTGCGCCAAGCGCCAAAAGGCGTCGGTGGCTTCGTTGATGCTCACCGCGTCGTACTCGAGCGCGGTGCACATGAGCCCCCAGAGCACGTGCTGCTCACGGCCGGTCATGTTACGCGTGGGCGATTCAGGCGCTTTGTGCCAGTGACGAAGATATCCGCCGCCGAGCACGTAGCCGGTGGGGAAGCCGTGTCGCCACATGCGCAGATTGAGTTCGGTCCATTCGCCCCAGAAGAGCCGTCGCGGGTTGAATCCACCGATTTCCGCGAAGAGCCGACGATAGCCGGCGACCAACATGCCCTGCACGGGCATATAGCGCACACCGTCCACATCGACGGAGGGCGTGGAATCCCGCGGCTTGAATCGGGTATCGGTGTCCTCTTCGTACGACGGCAGTCCCACGATGCCGAGCGGCGTGGAGCGCAACGTCGCTTCGATCGTGCCGATGATGTCACCGTGTACCGTGAGATCGTCATCGATGAACGCCACGAGTGGCGTACGGCACACCGACAGTTGCATGCGGCGACCGCTGCCGATCGATGGTTCGTTCACGTTCACGTAGACGCGAATCGGCAACGAGGGCGCCATGGCGCGAATACGCTGTTCGATCGTGAGCGGCTCTTCCTCCGTGATCGCATTGAAGATTACGACTACGTCAATGCGATCGGCCGATGGCACGTCGGCCAACGATTGCAGCAGTCGCGCGAGATACTCCACGTGGGACGGGATGGTGAGCATGGTGAAGGTCCAGCGCGGTGCCCCATCGACACCGAGTGGAGCGCGGCGGGAAGCGGAAACCGCCGCGCGCTTCATTGCACCAACTCCTGCAGACAATTCAGCATTTCCAACCATCCTCCTGGTCCTTCCGTGTCCGACACCACTGCTCGGGGTATGGCAGTGAGCGCGGGATGCGGACCACGTCCGGGGTTGCGGATCACGAAGGCGAGGTCAGCGAGTGTAAGCCACCGTCCGCCACGTCGCAGCTGCAGCCCGCGGTCTGCGGCGATGGTACGAATCGTCTGCCTTTCGTCCCCGGACATTCGCGAAGGATCGAGCAGCAGCGAGTGATGTCGCGCGTGCAGCGCGCGTCGGATCGCGCCGGTAGTGCGAAGCCCCAGTGCTGACAACGATTCGCGATCGAGCTGTGACGCATCGGCCCGTTGCACGGCGTCCAGCTCCTGAATGGCCATGCGTAAGCCGCCGCGTGCTGGGCTCGGGTCCAGATGCACATGGTACGCCGTCCGTACGCGCGAAGCTCGTCATGCGGAGCAAGCGCGGGGTCTCGATCCGACGCGCCGTCGGCAGCACGCGCGAGCACGGCACCGTCTTCGGCGATGCAGGGTCCTTGCACGCCGAGGGCGCGCTGCAGCACCATGAGCTCGTCGAGCGTGCGGCTCGAGGCGAAGGCGACACGGCATCCAGCTGCGCGCGCTCCCAGTGCGTGTATCGCACGTCGCCACGTATCGGCGCGAAAGGGCAACTGCGCGTCGTGATCGAGCAGCGTGCCATCGATATCGGTGGCGATGAGCAGCGCGCGGTCGCGAGTGACTATCATGCGCCGACGGGAACATTCTCCGTCGCCGCCTTGGTATGACGTGCGAAGAGCAGCAGCGCGCCACCGCTCCCTGCGATGAGCGACCCTGCAAGAACGCCCACCTTGGCCGCATCGAGCAAGGCGCCTTCGCCGAAGGCCAGTGCGGCGATGAAGAGCGACATGGTGAAGCCGATGCCGCCGAGCGCAGCGACGCCGATCAGGCGTGGCCAGTCGGTGCCCTCAGGCAGTGCGGCCCACCCGGCGCGCACGGCGAGCCACGCGGCGCCGGTGATTCCGAGTGGCTTGCCGAGCACGAGTCCCAGAGCGGTGGCCAGCACGGCCGGCTGACTAGCGAAGCCTGCGACATTCCCAGGGAAGGTGACGCCGGCGTTGGCGAAAGCAAAGACCGGCACGATGAGATACGTGACTGGCCAGTGCAGTCCTGCTTCCATGCGATGTTGCACGCTGGGCGCGCCGCCGGCGGCGGGCTGGCGCGCAGGAATCGTGCAGGCGAGCAGTACACCGGCAATGCTGGCGTGAATGCCGGACGCATAGACGGCACCCCAGAGCAAGAGTCCACCCAGGAGATATGGCCACAGCGCGTGCACGCGCTTGGTGTTCAAGAACAGCAGCAGGCCAACGAGCAGGGCGGTCGCGCCGAGCGCGACGGCATTCACCGAGGGCGTGTAGAAGAGCGCGATGACGAGCACGGCGCCGATGTCGTCGGCGATGGCGAGCGCGGCGAGAAAGATGCGGAGCCCGGTGGGAACGCGGTCTCGCAGCAATGCGACGATGCCAAGCGCGAAGGCGATGTCGGTGGCCATCGGGATCCCCCAGCCGCGCATCGCATCGGAGTCACGAGCGACGGCGACATACACGAGCGCCGGCACCACCATGCCGCCGATCGCGCCAACGACCGGCAGCGCGGCCTGGCGCATCGTGGACAGGGCGCCGCCCTGCACTTCGTGCGTGATCTCGAGACCGACCATAAGAAAGAAGAGGGCCATCAGACCATCGTTCACCGCGTGCAGTAGCGTCGTCGAACCGATCGGCAGATGCCACAGGGCGTGATAGTGCGGCGCCCACGGCGAGTTGGCCCAGCCGAGCGCCAGCAGGGCACAGACCAGCAGCAGCACGCCGCTGAGGGCCTGTGCGGCGGGTGGCGTCGTGGCGGAGATCATTCCGGCGTCGTCGGACGCGTGCACGGGTGTGGTCATGTCGAATGTACATTCATGGTGGTGGTGTGCTCATCCATACCCGATGGCGCGCATGAAGTGCGCCATTGCCGGAAATCTCTGCGATTGACGGATCACGGCATGGCTCGTGTAGTATGAAACAGTCTGCTCCCTGAGGCCGACGTTTCCACCCACCCAAGGTCATCATGACCGTTTCGACCCGCATACGCCGTTACTGGCTGGCTCCGCTGATTGCGGCGGGGCTTGGCGGTGCGTTTGCGCTGGGGTCGTGGCACGGCGCGCATCGCGTGCGCACGATGAATGAGTGGGCCGATGCGCAGTTGTTGTCCACGGCGATCGATTCCGTGCGCGCGAATGCGATCGACTCGTTGGGGAGCGATGAGCTGATTCGTCGGGCGGTGGCCGGGATGCTGCGCGAGTTGCGGGACCCCTATGCGGCGCTCCTGCGTCCTGACGGGTTTCAGCGGTATCGGGGCAGCATGATGGGTGAAGGTCAGGGCATGGGCCTCACGCTGCGTCGTGAGCCGGATGCCGCCGGTGTGGTGCGCGTGGCGCCGGGATCGCCGGCGTTCACGGCGGGCGTGCGGGCCGGAGATCGCATTCTGATGGTGGATGCCGTCGCCGTTGGCGAGGCGTGGAAGCGGAAGCCGGGCGACAGCACCCGCACGTTCGGCGACTCGAGCGTCCTGACACTGTGGCGCGCGCCCTTCGGCGACACGCTGCGTCTGACGGTGCGTCGGACCGCGTGGCACATGCCCGCGGTCAGTGAACACGGACTGCTGGCCGACAATGTAGGCTATGTCCGCCTGGCCACGTTTACGTCGCATGCCGCGGATGAATTGGAAGAGGCAGTCGCTTCGTTGCTGCAGCGCGGCGCCACGTCGTTGGTGCTCGATCTGCGCGGCAACATGGGTGGATTATTCGAGGAAGGGGTGAAGTCCGCCGGGCTCTTCCTGCCGCGCGGGGTGGTAATCGCGTCGTTGGCGGGTCGTGGCGGGGCGGCACCGCAACCGCACAGCACGCGTCATTCGCGCTGGCCCAACCTGCCGCTCACGGTGCTGGTCGATGGGAGTACGGCTAGCTCGGCGGAAGTCACGGCGGCCGCGTTGCGTGACTACAACCGCGCGCTGTTGGTGGGGACGCCGACGTACGGCAAAGGCGTCGTGCAGCGCGTCGTAACGCTCTCGAAGGATCTGTCGGTGCGTCTCACGACCGCGCGATGGCTCACGCCGAAGGGCATCAGTCTCGACCGTCGCACAGGAAACGGCGCGCTGGCGAAGGGGGGATTACACCCCGACGTGCTCCTCGATGATGCCACTCGGCGCGACGCATTCGCCGTGCCGCACGCATGGGAACCGGCGGCCACCACGCAGGTGATGCGCATCGCGGATTCTCTGGCCATGTATGCGCTTCGTGAGGGTTGGTCGACGACGCCGATGGCGCTGCTCGAAGCGCGATTGCGGACGACGCTGGCGCAGCTGGCGCCCAGATCGGCGCGCGACCCACTCGCGCGGGCGGAGTGGGTCACCGTGAGCACACGTCTGGCGCTAGTGCGGATCCTCGAGGTAGAACGGGAGAGCGAAGCGTTGTTGCGCTACGCGGTGCGTGAGGACGCGGCACTACGCGCCGGCATTGATGTGGTGGCCCCCGGCACCGAAGTGGCCCGCGTGCTGCCCGCCACGCTGCCGGCGGTGATTTCGCGGAAAGGATTGGCGCAGTCGCTCCCGCTGCTGCGACCGTGATCGGGTGGAGTGCGTGCCTGTGCCTGGTCACGCAGCTGGCGGTGAACGCGAATCAGCCGGTGAGTTCGCTCGATGCTTGGCTGGTGTCGCGCTTTCAAGGCACACAGCTGCTGGCCGACACCATGCCGACCACGGCATCGGTGGCGGCCGAGAGCCCGTTGCCACGGATTGAGGGCACGCGCGCGGGGCGTTCGGCCGACACTTTGTATGCCATTCACTTCGGCGTGCGGCTTGGCACACCGGCGCTGGCCGTGAATGACGTGGTCCAGCTGACCGGCCCAACGGGTACCATCACGCCCCTCTCGGCCCGCGTCATCGCGCGCCGCGCCTTTCGGGCACCGCGGCGGCCAGGTGCGTTGTCGAATGCCGATGCCGCCTGGCGCTACGGATGGAGCTACCAAGTGGTCATGCCGCGCCGTGCGAAGGCCAACGGCGCGGTCGCCGTACCGGTGGCGCGATACCGCGGGTGGTTGCTGCTCGCGGTGAACCGGCGATAGGCGGGTGGGTAGACGTTCAGGCGCGCATCATTCCCGCTACATTGCCCGTCGCTATGGAAAGCCTGACGTGACATCGAATCGACCGCGGTCCATGCGACCGGCGTTTGCCACGCTGACGGCCGCCCTGGTCGCACTCGCGATGCTGACGCATGTGGTGGAGGCCCAGGCGCAAGGGCAGACGCCGTCGGCGGCACCGGCCCAAGGAAATCAGGTGTGGCGCGACGCGTTGGCGGATTCCCTCGTGCGCCGTGCCATCGATCGACGCAGCGTGCAGCTCGCCGACAGTACGCTGCTCAGCTACACCGCCAGTGCGCACGGCTTCCTGGCGTTTCTGGCGCAGCTGGGCGAAGGCGTGATCATTCCGCCCAAAGTCGTACAGAGCGAAGAGCTGCAGCTGTCGATTGCCTGGTGGCAACCGGGGCGCAGCGCGCAGCGACTGGTGGGTCGCCGTGACACCACGCTGCTGCCGGCCGATGTGGGCTACTATCGCGATCGCTACAGCGTAGTACTCGACAACCTGCCCGATCGCATTCGACTCGGCGATGGGCAGGATGTGCGTGACGTGCCACATCCGCTTGGCGCCGTCGCGCCCAGGCAGTACGAGTACGCGATGGGCAGTGCCCTGCGCATCCGCATTCCCGGTCGCGAGATCGTGGTCGATGAGATCAAGTTCCGCCCCCGGAATGCCGCGCTGCCGGCGGCCGTGGGGTCGGTGTATCTCGATCGCGAGACGGGCGCCGTGGTGCGGCTGTCGATGACGTTCACCCGCGCGGCGATCATCGACAAGCGCATCGAGACGCTGGTGGTTACGCTCGAGAACGGGCTCGTACGCGAGCGGTACTGGCTCCCGCGCCGACAGGAAGTGGAAGTCTCGCGCGGCAGCACGTGGTTCGACATTCCGGCGCGCGGCATCGTGCGCGGTCGCTGGGAGATCTCGGGCTACGACGTGAATGAACGCTTGCCGCAGAGCACGATGCTCTTGCCGCGATGGAGTGCGGTGCCGCGCGACTCGGCCAAGGCGTATCCGTTTGCCGGTCGCGTCATCGATGCGTTGCCGCCGGAGATTCAGATCGCCAGCAGTGAAGAGGTCGTGCGCGCGCGGGTGCAGGCGGAGGCGGCGATTCGCAGTTCGATGCTGTCACGGCCCACGACGGCATCGGTGACGGGTCGCGGCATCAGCGATCTCGCGCGCTACTCACGCACCGAGGGGATGGCCATCGGAATCGGCGCGTCGCATCGCAGCAGTCTCGGAGTGCAGGTGGGTGGCCGGTTGCGCTACGGATTCAGCGACGAGCAGGTGAAGGGCCAGCTGGCGATCGGTCCGGTGCCGGCCTTCGGACGCACGCCGCTGATTCAACTGTTTGCCGAGCGCGACTACCGCGATCTGGCGTTTGCCGAGCGGGCTGGGGTGACGAACTCGCTAGGGTCGGCGCTATTCGGCAGTGATTACACCACGCAGGTGGACACGCGCGCCATCGGCGTGCTGTGGCGCCGCCGGCCCACGAGTGCGTTTACCTGGCGACTGGCGTACGAGCGCGATCGACCGTTGTCGGTGCAAGCGTCATCGGTGTCGGGGCGGTTCGCGCCGACGCTGGCCGCGCGGGAGATTTCCGGCGTGCGCGCCGAGGTGCAGGGCACGGGCGGTTGGGTGGGGGCCGACGAGCGAGGCGCCCGCGGGAACTGGACGTTGCAGATGAGTACCGGCGCCCTCGAGGGAAGTGGAAACGTGTTGGCCCGCGCGCAGGCGCTGGTACAGATCACGAAGCCGCTGGGCGGCGACCGCGCGCTCTTTCTGCAGAGCTTCGCCGGGGTGGCCGGCGGGCGTGACTTGCCGCCACAGTGGCTGATCTTCGCTGGCGGTCCGTGGTCGGCGCCGGGATACGACTTCCACGTCTTCGCCTCGCGGGCGATGCTGTCGCAGCGGGTCGAGTTCCGGCAGCCCATTCCGGCGCCGTCGATTCCACTGAAGCGGTGGGGGAAGTCGCCGCCGCACGTGACGCTTGCACCGTTCGTGCAGCTGCTGGCCACGGCTCGCGGGACGCCCGATCGTCCAACCATGGCCGCGCTGCGGCCGTCGGCGGGCATGGGGATGCTGTTCTTCTACGACCTGGTGCGGGCCGATGTGGCTCACGGCCTTCGCGACGGACAGTGGCGCTTCGCCATCGACATCGATCGCGGCTTCTGGGGGATTCTCTGAGCGAACGCTACGACGCGGCATACTTCGACAAGTGGTACCGGCACCCCACGCATCGTGTGAAGACGGCGGCCGAGCTGGCCCGTCAGGTGTCGTTCGTATTGCATACGGCCGAGTGGGTACTGGGGCGGCGCGTGCGAACGGTGCTGGATGTGGGCTGCGGCGAGGGCAACTGGTATCCGGCGCTGCGGGCGCTTCGTCCCCGGATCGCGTATCAGGGTGTTGACCCGAGCGCATATGCCGTGGCCAAGTTTGGCGCGCAACGGAATCTCCAGCGGGGTGGCATCGAGGATCTTGGCTCCCTCGACCTGCGCGAGCACTACGATCTGGTGGTGTGCTGCGGGATGTTGAACTACCTGTCGGTAGCCCAGCTCACCAGCGGCATCACGCACGTGGCAGCGCGCACCGGCGGGATGGCCTACCTGGAGCTCTTCACGAAAGACGACCACTTCGAAGGGGACACCGACTGGCCGCCACCCAAGTCGACGTCGTGGTATCGCGGGCTGATGCAGCGGGCCGGCCTGGTTCCCGTCGGCATGCAATGCTACGTGGCGGAGGCCGAGCAATACCGGGTCTCTTCGCTGGAACGGCTGTAGATTCTGCAGCATGACTGATCGGATTGCCGCGCCGACGCGCTGGTCGACGTTTCTCGAGGAGCTGCGCGCCGAACGCCGCGCGTGCGATGCCCCGCGTCCACTGCGGGCGCTGGCGGAGGAGTTCGCCGGTCGTGTGTTGGCGCTGCTGTTCCCGCAGTTCGCGCATCCGTCGCGACTTGGCGTGGCTGGTGTCGACGAGGAAGCGGCGCATATCGAAGCGCTGCTGCGCGCGGCGATCACGCCGATCGTGAGCGACGTCGAGCAGGTGGTCGCGACGTTCCTGAACCGCTTACCGGATGTGCGCGCGTCGCTGCAACTCGATGCCGAGGCGATTCTGTCGGGCGACCCGGCAGCCGAGAGTCTGGAAGAAGTGATCGTCGCGTATCCGGGATTTCTCGCCACGGCGGTGCATCGCGTGGCGCATGAGCTGTATCGGCTGGGCGTCCCCGTCTTTCCGCGATTGCTTTCCGAATGGTCGCATGGGGAAACCGGCATCGACATTCATCCGGGCGCGGTGCTGGGGGCGAGCTTCGCCATTGATCACGGCACTGGCGTCGTGATCGGTGAAACGAGCATCATCGGCGATCGTGTGCGACTGTATCAGGGGGTGACGCTCGGTGCGCATGCCGTCAGCAAGAAGCTGGCGAATCAGAAGCGGCATCCTACGCTCGGCAACGACGTCGTCGTGTATGCCAACGCGACGATTCTCGGTGGGACCACCAAAATCGGCGACGGATCGATCATCGGCGGCAACGTCTGGATGACGTCGTCGGTACCACCGCGGTCGGTGGTGCAGTTCTCGAGTCGGGTGGAGCAGCGCCCGACCGACGACGGACTCGAGTTTCATATCTAGCACGCCGCGAGCACTCCGTACCCGCCCGCAGCAGCAGCACCGCTCACTCACTCCGACCTTACCGACCATGCGCGTCTCCACGATTCTCGACACCATCGGCCACACGCCGCACGTGCGCCTGCATCGCTTGTTCGATCCGCGCGTGGAAGTCTGGATGAAACTCGAGCGCGCGAATCCGGGCGGCAGCATCAAGGATCGCATCGCTATGGCGATGATCGAGGATGCCGAGCAGCGTGGTGTGCTGACGAAGGACAGCGTGATCATCGAACCGACATCGGGGAACACCGGCATCGGCCTAGCGATGGTCGCGGCGGTGAAAGGCTACAAGCTGGTGTTGGTGATGCCGGAGTCGATGTCGATTGAACGTCGCAAGCTGATGGCCGCGTACGGCGCGACCTTCGACCTGACGCCGCGCGAGAAAGGCATGAAAGGCGCGATCGAGCGCGCCAATGAACTGGCGGCCGAAACGCCAAACGTGTGGATGCCCAACCAGTTCAACAACGAAGCGAACATCCGTGCGCATGCCATGACGACGGCGCGTGAGATTCTCGCCGACTTTCCCGATGGCGTGGACTATCTGATCACCGGTGTCGGTACCGGCGGTCACCTCACGGGCTGTAGCGAGGTGCTGAAGCAGCACTGGCCGGCGATGCAGACGTTCGCGGTGGAGCCGGCCAAATCACCGGTGCTCAGCGGTGGCGCACCGGGTCCGCATCGCATTCAGGGTGTCGGCGCGGGCTTCATTCCCGACAACCTGCATCGCGACACGATGGACGGCGCAATTCAGGTCACCGAGGAAGAGGCCTTCGAGTACACGCAGCGGTCGGCGCGTGACGAGGGAATCTTGATCGGCATTTCGAGTGGTGCTTCATTGGCGGCGGTGGCCCAAAAGATTCCCGACATGATCGACGGTGCCCGCGTGCTCACGTTCTGCTACGACACCGGCGAACGCTATCTGTCGATCGACGGGCTGTTCCCCGCGTGATACGCCTCTTCAGGGCGGTCGCTGCCGTTGTGTGGTGTGCGCCTGCGCTCGTGCGGGCCCAGGCGTCGGCGCCGGCGCCGGCGTTGAAGATCACGCGCGCCGATCTCGCGGCCGCGTACATGCGCGTCGATGCGGCGTATACGCAGCGGGAGAACGCGAAGACGCTGCCCGACAGCCTGCGCGCTCAGGTGAATCGCACGGTCGATCGCGCGGCGTTGAGTTTCTTCAGCGGACAATTCGGTGCGGCCGTCGGCACCATCGACGCGGCTGCCGCGCAGCTGACCGGCGCGCCGACACTGGGGCCCACGAAACCGACGGGGCCGCGCTCGCTGAATGGCGCGCCGGTCAGTGCGGCGCGCGACGAGTATCTGGCGCGGCTCGCGGTGGTGGACAGCGCGGGGCCATTGGCGCAGGCGCTGCTTTCCGCGCGGGAGCGGGCCAAGCTGCTGGTCGATGTACCGTCTCCTGAGAGGAGCGCCGAGTTTCTGAATGACCCCGCACGGTTGTCTCGCGATCTGGCGCGCGAGGTGAGCGTGCTGGAGCGCGGACGCGATCCGTATATCGGTCTGGTCGGCGATTTCTGGCGCGTGTATCGCGGCGCGAACAACGCGCTGGTGCCCATGCGTATCGTGGCACCGCCATCGGCAAATGTGCGCAAGCCGGTGGGCGTGCTGCTGGTGCTGCACGGAGCCGGTGGCGATGAAAACATGTTCGTTGATGCCTACGGCAGCGGGATCGCCACGAAGCTTGCGGCCGAGCAACGCTTGATTCTGGTCTCGCCGAAAACCGATCTGTTCGGTGTGACGCCGGAACACTTCGACGCGCTGATGGTGCTGTTGCGCAACGAGTTCCGCATCGACAGTTCGCGGGTGTACCTGATCGGCCACTCGATGGGTGCCGGCGCCGCCGCACGGCTCGTGCAAGCGCGCCCGACGCAGTTCGCCGCGGTCGCCCTGCTGGCCGGTGGCAGCCCCATCACGGTGGCGAATGCACCGCCATCACTCTTCGTCGGTGCGGAACTCGACGGCATCATTCCCGCCGCACGGGTGGAAGCGGCCGCCAAGGCGACGCCGGGTGCCACGTATGAGCTGCTCCGCCACGAAGGCCATCTGCTGATGGTGGGGAACGGGGTGCGGCGCGCCGTGCCGTGGCTTGTGTCGCACACGCGATAGGCGCGCCCCGAAGCACCGTGCCGCACTTCTCTCCGATTCTGTTTGGATTGGCGTTTGCCACCTTGGTGGTGGCGCTGACGGCGTTCGGTCGTCGCTTGCCGATTCCCGCGCCGCTGTTGCAGGTGCTGGCCGGACTCGCGGTCGGATTCGTGCCCGGCGTGGAGATGCCGACGCTCGATCCCGACGTGGTGTTCTTCGTGTTCCTGCCGCCGATTCTGTGGGCCGCCGCGTTCTTCACGTCGTTCCGCGAGTTCACCGCGAACCGGCGTGCCATCGGTGGCTTGGCCATCGGACTGGTGCTCGCCACCACGGCCGTCGTCGCGGTGCTCATTCGGATGCTGATTCCCGATATGCCGTGGGCGGTCGCCGTCGCCCTCGGCGCCATCGTGTCACCGCCCGATGCCGTGGCGGCCACGGCGGTGGTGTCGCGCTTGCCGGTGCCGGGTCGCGTGATCGTGATTCTCGAAGGCGAGAGCCTCGTGAACGATGCGTCGGCACTGGTGCTGTATCGCACGGCGGTGGCGGCCGCCGTGACCGGCGCGTTCAGTTTCGGTGAAGCGCTGGTGCGCTTTTTTCTCGATGCGGGTGTGGGTGTACTGGTGGGCCTCGCCGTGGGCTGGCTCACGATTGCGGTGGCCCGTCGCACGCGCGATGAACTGGCGGAGACCGTGCTCACGTTGGCCGCGCCGTATGCCGCGTGGGTGCTGGCCGAAACGCTGCACGTATCGGCCGTGCTGGCCTGCGTGGCCGGCGGCCTCTACGCGCGTCGGCATCTTTCGACCGCAGTGGGGCCGCGCTCGCGCATTCAGTCACGCGCGGTGTGGGACCTGCTGGTGTTCACCCTGAACGCGCTGATTTTCATTCTCCTGGGCCTGCAGTTCGCGGAGCTCATGCAGCGATCCGGCGTGGCCGCGTTCGACGGCGCCGTGAAGTACGGCGTGCTGCTGGGCGTCGCGGTCATGGTGGTCCGCCTGATCTGGGTGCCGGTCACCACCATCTGCCGGGAATCGCTGCATCGCGGTCGCATGGTGACGTCGACCGCCGGCAATTGGAAGGCGATGTTTCTAGTGTCGTGGACGAGCATGCGTGGCATCGTGTCGCTGGCCACCGCGTTCGCGCTGCCGCTTACGCTCGACAACGGTGCACGATTCCCGTATCGCGACGAGGTGATCATCATGACGATGTGCGTCATTCTGGTCACGCTGGTGGTGCAGGGATTGTCGCTGGCGCCGATCATTCGCGCGTTCAAGTTCGTGCCGGAAGTTGCGCACCACGAAGAGGAACAGATCGCGCGACAGGAAGCGCTGCGCCGCGCGGCCGAGGCACTGGACGACGCATCCCGCGAGCCGTGGGCCGATCCCGCCGACGTGGAGTGGCTCCGCACGGAGCTGCGCGACCGCCAGCACCGGCACAAGCACGGCCGTCACGTCAATCACGGCAGCCGGTCGCGTTTACGCTCGCACATGCTGGACGCCGAACGACGGATGCTGCTTCGCCTCCGCAACGAAGGCGCGATCTCCGACGAAGTGCTGCGCACACTCGAGTCGGAGATCGACCTCGATACGCTGCGCCTCAGCCCTTCGTCGTAAGCTCCGCGGCAGCGGGCACGCTGGTGGTGCCTTCGGGAAGCCGGTCGAGCCGATCGAGGCGCTCGACGTCGATCGCGATCGATTCGCCAGCCGACTGCGCGAAGATATCGGCGAACTTGGCGTCCCAGGTGACATCGTCCCAGTAGTAGGACGCGCGTACGGACACGTGCGTGGAGAACGTCTCCTCGTGCGCCGTGATCAGGATGAGCAGTTCCGCTTCCGCCTCGCGCAGTTGCTGCGGTGTGAATTTGTGCAGCGGACTGTCGGCGGTGATCGGATGCACGACCGTCCAATGCAGTGGGAAGACCGCGACCCCGCTGCGTTCCAGCGCCAGCTGATGAAAGTTTCGTTCACGCTTTCCATCGAACATCTCGTATAACGCGAGACTCACGTCGGCGCGCACATCGGTGAGCTGGCTCGGGAGTTCATTCACGAATCGGAACATCAGTCCGCGTCCGCCATCATACGGCGCCACCACGGCGGATTCACTGAAGCGCAGTTGCGCCCGAGGCCGGATGAGTCGGGCCAGCAGCAGTCCACCGGCGAGCACCAGCACCAGCGGGCCGGTCAACGACTCGATCACCACGACCCAGTTGGCGGTGACCCCCACGGCGTGAATAGCACCGGTGCCGGTGGTCGTGAAAATACCGACGCTGAATACGAAGGCGCGCAGGAAGGGATCGGCGATGTCGAGCACCTCCGTCCCTACGAGCGCCCCGGCCGGTAGCGCGGCATAGGCGAGCGCGAAGAGTCCATTCAGCAACAAGACAGCGCCGAAGACCCACAACACGAACACGACCCAGGGCGCATGCAGGGCGGCGAGATAGAGTCGCTCGGTGCGTTGCGCGCGAAGCCCGTACTTGGTGGCGGTGGACGTGCCGTCCCGATTGAACAGGCGACCGCGCGAACGCTGCGCCACCACGCGGCCGAAGCCGAGGTCGTCGCTGGCTGCAGGTAGCGCGCTCGGTGCGGTCGCCGCGTTTGGCGCGGTCGTCGGCGTCGCGCTGCCCACGTCGGTATCGTCGAACGTGCCGGCGGTCGGAGTAGTCACGGCGATCTGGTTGGAGTTCGCGAGCGGGGACCATCCGAAGATACCGTATGGCCGGCCGCGTGGCGCGTGCCGCGTGGCGCGTAGTATCGTTGGAGATGACTGCTGATACCCTCCGCATCGCCGGCGCACAGATGGCGCCCGTCTGGCTCGACCGCAACGGCACGCTGGCGAAGGTGATCTCGACGATTCACGCCGCTGCTGACGATGGGGTGCAGCTCCTTGCCTTCCCGGAGGCGTTCGTCCCAGGCTACCCGTGGTGGATCGAGTGGACCGACGGCGCCCGTTTTGATGCGGCCGTGCAGAAGACCTTGCACGCGCACTATCTCGATCAGGCCGTACAGATCGAAGCCGGACACTTGGGCGACGTATGCGCGGCGGTCCGTGGCCGAAAGATCACGGTCGTGCTGGGCATCATCGAGCGCCCGCTCGATCGAGGCGGACATAGCGTCTACGCGAGTCTGGTCACGATCGACACGGAGGGTGCGATCGTGAATGTGCATCGCAAGCTCATGCCGACCTACGAAGAGCGGCTCAGTTGGGCGCCGGGTGATGGGCACGGTCTGCGCACGTGCCGCGTGGGCGCGTTCACGTTGGGGGCGCTGAACTGCTGGGAGAACTGGATGCCGCTGGCGCGGGCGAGCTTGTACGGGCAGGGCGAGGATCTCCACGTCGCCATCTGGCCCGGCAGCGTGCGCAACACGGAGGACATCACGCGCTTCATGGCGCGCGAGGGACGCTCGTACGTGATGTCGGTGTCAGGGCTGCTGCGACGTGATCAGGTGCCGGAGCAGACGCCGCATTTCGAGCTGCTGCAGCGCGTGCTCCCCGAGGTGATGGGCGAAGGCGGGACCTGCATCGCCGGTCCCGACGCCCGGTGGATCGTGGCGCCGGTGGCGCATGAGGAGCGTATCGTCGTCGCCGACATCGCGCACCGGCGCGTGCGCGAAGAACGGCAGAACTTCGATGCGATGGGGCACTACGGCCGGCCGGATGTGCTGCAGCTCGAGGTCAACCGCGAGCGCCAGCGTGGGGTACGGTTTCGCGACTGACGCCGGCCACGACGCCGGCCACCATGCCGCGCACGACGCCGCGCACGACGCCGCGCACGACGCGCGTCAGTAGCCCCGTTCGCGGTCGACCACCCACGTCGGCAGTTCGCCACGCTCGAGCGATGCGAGACACTCGAGAAACCCGTGCGCGGCGCCGTCGATCGTCGTGAGCCCCGAGATATGCGGCGACACCAACACGCGCGGATCGGTCCAGAGCGGCGAGTCGGCGGGCAATGGCTCTGTGGCGAACACATCGAGCGCGGCACCGCGGAGCCAGCCGTTGTCGAGCGCTTCCGGCAGCGCGGTCTCCTCGACGACGGAGCCGCGGCCGGCATTCAGCAGCACCGCACCCTGACAGCGCGACAGCACCTCGCGTGAAATCAGTCCGCGCGAGGCCGGCGTGTCGGGCACGGCTACCACGATCCAGTCGGCGCTGCCCACCAGATTCGCGAGTTCACTCGACGCATACACCGCACTGAACGCCGCGCTGTTTGCCGTACCGCGGCGCGAAGCGCCGGTCACGTGCACACCCAGCGCGTGCAGCGAGGTCGCGATGGCGCGGCCGATATCCCCGGTGCCGACGACGAGTGCGTGCGTGCCGGCCACCCGCGCGATGTCGCGTGGCGCCCAGCGTCGCTCGCGCTGTGCTTCGGCCAACTCCAGGACCTGCAGCTGAATGGCGAAGATGCGTGACACCGCCCATTCGGCGATCATCGGACCGAACGACTCTGGGCTGCGGGTGAGCAGGATGGACGGATCGAGATCGGACGCCATCCACGAATCGACGCCAGCGCCCGTGCACTGGATCCAGCGCACGTTGCCCATATCCGACACCGACGGTGGCCGCTTGAAGCCGATATAGGCCTCGGCCCACTCGAGGTCATCGGCCGAGATGTCGGTAAACACCTTGCCACGCAGTTCGAGGTCGGGACGACGCGCGCGAATCGAGTCGGCGATTCCGGCATGCGCGTTAGCGCCGATGGCGATGCGACGCGGAGCAAACGGAAGCGGGAAGGTCATCAGGCGAGTTGGCGTTGAGTCGGAGACGAACCGATGGCGTCGCCGACCGCATTGCAGGCGAGCACCGTGGCAAAGATGAACAGACCAGGGAAGATGGCGAGCCAGGGCTCGCTGGTCATCGCCGTCTGCGCCTGATACAACATGTTGCCCCAGCTGGCCGTCGGCGGCTGCACGCCGACGCCGAAGAAGCTCATCGTGCTTTCCAGCAGAATGCCGCGCCCGATGGCCAGCGTGGTGGCAACCGTGGCCGCGGGAATGATGCCGGGGACGATGTGGCGCACGATCACCGCCACCGGATTCGCACCAATCGCCCGCGCGGCCTGCACGAAATCGAGCGACGACAACGACTGCACTTCGGCGCGGACCACCCGCGCCGTTTCCATCCATCCAGCGGCAGCGACCAACAGGATCAGCATCGGCACGCCCGGCTGCAGCACAGCCGCGCCCAGCATAAGCAGCGGAAGACGCGGAATGGCGAGCATCGCATCGGTGGCGCGCATGAGCACATCGTCGACCAAGCGACCGGCGTATCCGGCCACCGCGCCGACGGCGACACCGATTGCTGCGCTCATGAGTGCCGACAACACGCCAATCGCGAGCGAGACGCGAGCGCCCACCAGTACGCGCGTGAGCACGTCGCGCCCGAGTTCATCGGTGCCGAACCAATGCACCAACGACGGCGCGGCGCGACGGTTGGCGAGGTCGAGCGCATCGGCGGCGAATGGCGCCAGATACGGGGCCAGCAGCGACGCCACCACGAGCGTGGCGAGAAAGAGCAAGCCGCCTCGAGGTCCCGCCTTCATAGGGTGCCCCGAGTGCGCGGGTCGATGGTGCGCACCGCGATATCGGCCAAGAGGTTGAGCACCATCACCGCGATCGCGCCGCACATGAGAAAGGCCATCAGCACGGGATAATCGCGCTTGACGAGCGACTCGGTGAACAAACTGCCCACGCCGGGCCACGCGAACACGCTCTCGGTGACGACCGCACCAGACGCCATCATCGCGGCGTCGAGCAGCACGACGGTAATGAACGGGCCGAGCGCATTGGGCAGCGCATGACGCAACAGGACGCCGCGCTCGGAGACGCCGCGCACCCGTGCCGCATTCATGAACGGCCGGCCAATCGTTTCGCGCATGGCCCGGCGCAGATAGCGCGACCATGCCGCCGCCTGCACGGCAGCGAGTACAACCACCGGGAGCACGAGGTGTGCGATACGATCGGCGAACGAACTGGCGCCGAACGACGCGCGACCCGACGACGGCAACCAGCCCAGCGTGATCGCGAAGACCAGCTGCAGTAGCAAGCCGAACCAGAACACCGGCAGGGAGATGCCCGCTACGGCACCAAACGAGGTGATGCGATCGAACAGGCGATGCACCGACGCCAGCACGCCGACCGGCAGCGCGAGACAGAGCGCCAGCAGCGTACTCGCGCCCACCAGTTCGAGGGTGGCGGGCACGCGCTCGATCACGCGGTCGAGCACGGGACGGCCGTCGGCAAAACTGTAGCCCCAGTCGCCGCGCACGAATGCCGAAAGCCACGAGAAGTACTGCGCCGCCAGCGGACGATCGAGCCCCATCGCGGCGCGTAGGCGTTCGATGTCCTGCGGCCGGACATTCGGATTCTCGAGATAGGCCGCCAGCGGACCGCCGGGCACCGCCTGCAACAGGGCGAACACCAGCACCGAGATGAGGACCAGCAGCGGAATACTCTGCAGCACCCGCCGCACGATCATGCCACCCATCACGGCGTGCCGATCTCCCACCGGTACACATTCCAGAACGGGCCGGCGTTGGTCGGATTGCCGGTGAAGCCCTTCAGCGACTTCGGTACGGCATCCACCTTGGCGGTGTTGTACAGCACGATCTCCGGCGCGAGCGCCGCGATACGTCGCTGCGCTTCACGCAACAACTCGTTGCGCTGCGCCACGTCGGCGGTACGATCGGAGCGATACAGCAACGATGACAGCTCGGCGTCGTTGACGTAGTTGATGTTGCGTCCAGCCGGCGGCATGCGATCGCCGGCGAAGAAGAGCGTGAGCTCGGGGTCGGCACCCATCTGCCACCAGTGCAGCATCGCGTCGAAGTCACCCGCGAACCACACGCTGCTGATGGTCGTGCCATCGAGCAGCTTCACCGTCATCTCGGCGCCAACGTCGCGAAACGCCTGCTGCAACGCTTGCGACACATTCTCACGGATTGCGAAGCCCGACTGCGTGATCAGCGTGAACGCGAGTCGCTTGCCGTCCTTCATGCGGATGCCATCGGCGCTTGGCGTCCATCCCGCGTCGGTGAGGAGCGTGCGTGCGCGCTCCGGATCGAATCCGTACGTGGGCACCTTGGGTTCATAAGCGGCGGACAGCGGCTGAATCGGACCGTTCACCACTTTCACCTGTCCGTCGAGAATCGTGCGCACGAGCAGATCGCGGTTCACGGCATGGGCCATCGCCTGTCGCACCTTCACATCGGCGAAGGGCGTGAAGTGCTTCTGGTTAAGCGTGACGTGCTCGTAGCCATTGCCGACCACGCGATTCATCCGAAGACCCGCGATGGACTCCAGCTCGCGCACCTTGTCCCACGCCACGAGGGCGACCATGTGCACCTCGCCCGACTTGAGGAGGTTGATGCGCGTGGTGGTGTTCGTGAGAAAGCGGAAGAGCAGCTGCTTGATCTTGGGATACTGCGCGCCACGCCAGTAGCCCTCGGCGCGTTCGAGCAGGATGTACTCGCCCGTCTTCCATTCCTTGACCTTGTACGGACCGGTGCCGAGCGGGGCGCGATTGTAATCATTGGCCGTGTTGAGATCACGCCCTGCCAACACATGCTTCGGCAGCGTCCCGCGCACGAACTGCAGTTGATAGGGCGCGTACACTTCCTTGTAGTGCACGATCGCCGTGAGCGAGTCGGGCGTGTCGACCGACGAGATACGATCGAATCCGTCCACGCTCTCGGGCTTCCAGTCACCTTTGTTGATGGCGTCCACCGTGAACTTCACATCGGCTGACGTATGTGACACGCCGTCGTGCCACTTCACGCCGGGACGCAGTTTCCACGTGACATCCATGCCGCCATCAGGACGCACCACCACGCCACCATTCTCCGTGGTCGGGATCTCGGCGGCGAGCACGGGAATCACCTTCATTTCCTCGTCGTTGGTGACAAGTCCTTCCACCACGCACGACTCGATGTCCTCGAGGATGTGCGTGGCGTAGCGGTTCATGGTATCGGGCTCACGGTCGTAGCCCACGATGAGCAGATCATTCGACGGTCCACCACGGGAGGTCTCTCCGCCGCACGCCACGAGTGATGCGCACAGTGCGGCGGCCACGCCAAAGGCCGCGAAGGGAGTTGAGCGACGGGACAAGCGTACCGACCAACGCATCATGAAGTTGCCGTGAGAAGTCGCGCCGCGAGCGCCACGGGAATCGATCCCCGGCTCAGAAGTGCGTCATGAAAGTGCCGCGGCGAGTAGTCCGCACGCTGGCGCATGGTGTCCCGCAGATCGAGAATGCCCTGCGTTCCCAGCCAGTACATTACGGCGGTGCAGGGGAACATCGAGTTCTTGGTGGCTTCGCCGACGGCGACGCCTTCCGGCATACTGACTTCCTGCACGTAGTACGCCACCGCGTCGGCGAAGGTGAACTCGCCTGTGTGCAGGCGGATGTCGACGATCGCGCGCGCCAGCATGCGCACGCGGCTCTGCTGCTCGGCGGCGCGCTCGAGCGGTGTGAGAAATCCGAGTTCGTCGGCGAGCTCGGTGGCGTAGCAGGCCCAGCCTTCGGCCATGGAGCCGCCCAGGAACATGCCGATACGACTCGCGCAGTCAACCGCAGCCACCTTGCCGACTCGTGAGTGCGAGCGATGCGTCGCGTGGCCGTTCTGTACATGATGTCCGAGCGCGCCGTGATGCACGACGTGATTGAGCGTGATGGTACTGTGGTTCCACGCCTTCAGCCGGCGTTCCCGCTCGTCCGGCGCAATGCTGTCATCAACGGGTGTTACCAGATACCGGTGCTCGGGGCGGGGTTCGTACGGTGCCGGCGAGCGATAGAACAAGAAGTACAGCTGCGGTGCGATGTCGCGGGCCCACACCGGAATGGGCACGTAGCGCAGCGGCCAATCGGGCCAGTCCACCTGATCGTGCGACAGGGCGAGCGCGCGACACGCGTCAAACTGCGATGTGAAGGTGGCGAGATAGTCGGCCTCGGCCGGGCGATCATCGGCAAGCTTCGCGCCGAGTGCCTCGGGAGAGCCGGCGATCTCGGTCGCGAGGGCGTGGAAGCGCGCCTTGGCGGCGGCCATGTCGCCAAGCACGCGTTGCAGCAGCTCGGCCGACGACTGCGCGCAAAAATGGCCGCGCTGTAACAAGAGGTCGTACGAGTCGACGCCGATCGTGTAGCCCGACTGCACGTCGTGTGGCAACAGGAACAGCCAGTGCGCGGCCACGTCGAAGGCCTTTGCGGCATCCTCCGCCGCCTCGGCAATCGACTGACGTTCGGCACTGTCGATCTCGTGCTCGTCGCACCAGAGGCGCAGCGGCCCCCGCAGAAACGCCGCGAACACGCGCGCCTCGCGGGTGGCACGATCGATCCAGATCGCGGGTACCGGCTCCGTGAGTGCGGCCGGCATCGCGCCAAGAAACGCCGGGATGGTGCGAAGCCGTTTCTTGATCGACGCGGTGCACGACGACATCGGTTGCGTGGGACGCAGCAAGAGCGAGACAACGCTGAAGATCGCCTCGCCGGTCCAGAGCACGGGATTCCGGTCGTGGAAGAAGCGGCTTTGCGTTTCGAGAATGCGGACATCGATGTTGGCGCGCGCCAGCTCGGCGTCGACGGCGTCGATATCGACCGCGAGGGTGGCGTCGCTGCGGTGCGGCGAGGCGCTGAAGAGCGCGTCGTGCAACTCGGCCAGCTCGGCCACTTCGGTGTCACGCGCTTCGCGCGACCAATCGGGGAGACGATGGTCGTGCGTGTGCAGTCCCGTGAACGTCGCGTTCACGGGATTGCGCGCGAAGTAGTGCGAGAAAAAGCGGTCGAGTGCAGCGGTCGTGTCGTGAATCAGGATGCCGATCCCGCGACTGGAGGCTGTTCGAGCGGAATGTTCACCCAGCGCCGTTCCCGGAACGAACGCTCGACGGCGTTGATGAGCTCCTGCACGTGCGCACCATCTTCGAAGTTGCCCTCGTTGCCTTCCACTTCGCCACGGATCTCGGAGATGAACGAGCCGATCAGATTCGCGTAGAACAGCGAACGCCATGATTCACGCGCGCTGCCACCCGCCGGGTAGAAGCGCTGCGGAATCTCGAGCTCCTTGAACTCCACGGAGTCGGCGGTGGCCCCTTTCAGCGTTTCACAGATGCCATTCTCCTCGACGAGACGGCAGATCAGCGCGCCCTTGCTGCCATAGACGCGCGCTTCGATGCCGGGATAGTTGCCTACGGTCACGAAGCTGGTTTGAATGGAGCCGATGCCGCCGTTCTCGAACTCACCGATAAATATGTCGCCGTCGTCGATATTCATGCGCATCATGGTGCCGGTCGCGCGCACCATGCGTTCGGGGATGAAGTTCTTCATCGTGCCCACCACTGACTTGAAGCGACTGCCCATGAAGAGATGCCCGATGTCCATGATCGGTGCGCCGTAGCCTTCCAGCGACGACACGTGAATCTCGGTCTGGTCGGCCTCATGATCGACCTGACGCAACGGTGTCTGCGGATCGAGCCACTGCGAATTCTGCTCGTAGCCGTTGAAAATGAAGGGCGTGCCGATGTAGCCCTCGTCGATCAGCGCTTTCATGTAGCGCATGGCCGGCGAGTAACGAAAGGTAAATCCGAGCTTAGTCTTCAGACCTTTGCTGGCCGCCAATGCTGCCGCGCGTCGCGTTTCCGTGAAATCATAGGCCACCGGCTTCTCGCATAGCACGTGTTTGCCGGCTTCGAGCGCCGCGCAGCTCAGCGCAAAGTGCGTTGCGCTGGGCGTGCACACGTCGACTACATCGATATCGGTACGCGCGAGGAGCTCTGCATGCGTGGCATACACGTTCGGAATGTCGAACTGCGCCGCGAACTCGCGGGCGCGTTCAACGATGGGATCGGCGATGGCGACGATGGTGCAGCGCGGATCGCGCTTCCAACCAGGAAGGTGCGCGAACTGCGCCCAGGCACCGGCGCCGAGCACTCCAACACGAACGATGTCGTTACTGACGGTCACTGAATTACCCGTGAGGTGTCACCCGGCAACAACAGCTGCCGGTGCGCCCAGATCGGCGCGATGCCGTTCTTCATGACGCGTTCGTGGAAATCGCGAAGGTTGAACTTGTCGCCTTGGGCGGCCTTCACATCGCGCCGCAACGTGAGCATGCCGCGCTTGCCCAGGAAGTAGCCGCCGTAGGTGGGGTCGTACGTACCACGCTGCGCTTCGCGCTTGGCTGCCGGAGGCGCGACGTAGGCCTGCTGCTCGAAGCAGGCTTGTGCCTGTTCAAGTGTCCATGCGCCGGTGTGCAGGCGGATGCCCGACAGCAACCGGCAGATGCGCGTGAGGGCGTCGCTGAGCTGGGCCATCTCGTAGCGCGGGTCGCCGTTCATGAAGCCCTGCTCGACGACCAGCTCTTCCGAGTAGTGCGCCCACCCGTCTTGGCCGGATGATGGCTGCGGAAACGGGTTCAGGCCGATCCAGATACGACGGATCTTCCCTGGTGTTTCGCGCATGTGGACCGAGTGCAACCAATGTCCCGGCATGGCCTCATGGGCCGATGTAATCGCCAGCGATGCGAAGTTGAAACGTTCCAGCCATGCTTCCTGCACGGCGGGGGCGTCGGCCGAGTCGGCATCCGTGATATAGTAGTAGCTCTGCACCGGCGTCTTCTCGAGCGGCGGCGACGCGTGCATCGAGGCGAAGCCCAGCGAGAATGGCTGGGCGGGTTTGACGACCACGCGTTCGCCATTGGGCACCACGGCCAGATTTTTGGCCGCGATGAAGCGCGTGACTGAATCCACAATAGCCTGCGCCGCTGCCACCACGTCGCCGCGCTTCGGATGATTGCGACGGATCGTGAGCCACGTGGCCTGCGGGTCGGCGCTCGGCGCCAATCGCAGCGCGGCGGCGCGGAAGCGCTCCTGCGCGCTCTTGAGCTCGCGCTCGCCGAGCGCGGCGAGATCGGCCAGCGGCACGTCGATCAGTTCTTCCGAGCGATAGCGTCGCGCCACGGCGTCACCGCCGATCTTCCACTCGCCGTTGGCGGTGGGCAGCACTGTCTTTTCGAAGTCGGCGGTATATGCGTCGATCTCGCGCGCGGCGACCGCGGCCGCGCTCAGCAACGAATCCATGAGCGGCGTGCCTTTCTCTGCGGCGAAGGCGACGGGCAGGTCGGTGGTGAGCATCGTGGACGCGCCGCGCATCATGCCGAGTCCGCGTTCGGCGAAGATTCGGGGCGGGTTGACGATGTTGGTGCGCGCCGCCTGTAGAAATGCCGACACACCGGCGAGCTTGGCGATGATGCGACGCATGCGCACCGGCGCCGCGTCGTTCTCCATCGTCATCAGATTGTGCACGCCGTCGGACAACGCACTGGCGTACGTCATCGGATTGCGCTTCCAGTTCTCGAGCGTTTCCTGTTCAAGCAGCCAGCCGTCGATCACGCCGGCGAGAATGCGCTTGTCCACGCGCTCGTCGGGCGTGAGGGACGAGTCGCTGAACGCCGCGAGCTCGGCCGCTGCCGTCTTCAGCGCAGCGATTTCGGCGGCGATGGCCGGCGCGGAAAAGTCGTCGAGCAGATCATCGTGATCATGCAAGCCGTTGCCGGCCGCGATCGAGGGATGACGGCGCGCGAAGCCGTCGAGGTAGCGGTCCACGAACGGCACGAATCCGGCCGTGGTCGGGGGCGTGTCGGCCGTGTCGGCCGTGTCGGCGGCGGGGGCGCAGGCGGTGCCGGACGCCATGCCGGCAGCGGCGAGCGAGAGCAGCGCGAGCGCGGCGAGTCGTTTGGGAGTTCGCATCGCGGCTTAACCTGCGACCGATCTCCCCCCTTCGCAATCGCGCGGACGGGCGTTATTTCGTCGCGCTGGGCAGCGGTTTCACCGCCAGCGTGAGCACCAGTCCCACGACCAGCAAGCCGGCCAGCAGCATGAGCGGTTGATCGTAGATGTGGACGCGGGGGGCGCCCGGGGCCAGCGCCGCACGGGCGCGTTCCGACAACTGCGTGATGATTACCGGTCCCATCACGGCGGCCACACTCCACGCGGTGAGCACGGCCCCGTGAATGGCGCCCACGTTCCGCGCACCGAACAGGTCGGCCAGAAACGCCGGCATGGTGGCGAATCCGCCGCCGTACATCGTGAACACCGTGAGGAGGCAGGCGAGGAACGGCCACCACGCGCCCGCCTGGGCAAAGCGCGGAATCGCCAGAAACAGTGCGAACTGCACGGCGAAGAACAGGAGATATGTGGCACGGCGACCCAGCAGATCCGAGGCGCTCGACCAGAGCAGACGTCCGCCGGCATTGGACAGACTGATCACCGCGACCACGGCGGCGGCCTGCTTGGGTGTGCGGCCAAAGAGGTCCTGCATCATGGGCGACGCCTGGGCAAGAATGCCGATGCCGGCCGTGACGTTCACACACAGCATGCCCCAGAGCAGCAGGAACTGCGGGGTTCGGATTGCTTCACTGCGGGTGAGTCCGGTCGCGATCGGCATGGTGACGCCGCGGTGCACCTCGGGCGCGGGACGCAGCAGCTGAGCGCCGGCCGACATCAGGGCGAAGTACACGCCGCTCAAGACGAACAGGGTGCGCGCCACACCCAGCTGTTCAATCAGAAAGGCATTCGCATAACCACCCAGAAACGCGCCGCCGCCGAAGCCCATGATGGCGAACCCGGTGGCCATACCGCGTCGCTCGGGGAACCACTTCACCAGCGTGCTTACCGGCGCGATGTACCCAATCCCGCAGCCGATGCCACAGAGGATGCCCAGCCCCAGAAACACCAGCAGCGGTTGCTGCCAGAGCAGGCCAAGCCCGCCCAGCGCGAGTCCGCCCGCAAAGAACATGGCCGACGTTTTGGCCGCGACCCGCGCGCCACGCCGTTCCACCCACGGTCCCATGGTCGCCGCGCTCAGGCCGAGCAGCACGAGCGCGGCGGTGAACGTGGTGTACGGTGGGCTTCCCCACCACGGCTGCGGGGGGAGCGCGGCGATGATCGGGCGGTTGAGCGTGCTCCAGGCGTACACCGAGCCGATGCCCAGATGAACGAGGACGGCGCCGAGGGGGATCGGCCAGCGGGATTTCGACATATGGCGGAATCAACCATATCGGCGCCCGATCCGTGCCGGGTAGCTTGCGAGATGTCTTCGCGCGAAAGTCCGATCGCGGCCCAGCGGGCCCGGAATGCCCGTCTCACCACGCAGGCCGAACAGATCGCCCTCGCCGATCGCGCCGAACACGGATTGCCGGAGTTGCCGGTGATCCTGCTGCCGGCGAACTCGCGCAACACGACCGAGCTCCCCGAGGAGTCGCGCGACGCGTTTCTGGACAAGTTGCGCGGCACGATCGCCGAGGCTTTCCTCGAGGCGGTGCGGGACAATAGCGCACCGATGAGTGCGGAAGCGACGCAGGCGCGCGAAGACGCCGGCTGGGCGCTGCCCGCGTCGATCCCGGCGATGCCCGATCTCATCGGCGCGAGCTGTGGTACCTGCCGCGGCGAGTGCTGCACTGCCGGCGGCACGCACGGCTTTCTGCACGCTGACAGCATCATGCGGGTGCGCGCCCAGCTGACCGACGACGGCGAGACGGTCACGCCCGAGTCGCTGGAGGCGCGGTACGCGTCGCATCTGCCGACCCGTCACTACCGGGGCTCGTGTGTGTTCCATACCACGGCCGGGTGCAATCTGCCGCGGGCGCTGCGCTCGAATCTGTGTAACCGCTACGTGTGCGGCGGACTGGCGCAGCTCACGCGGGCGCTGGTGTCGACCGCTCAAACGTCAGCCTATGTAGCGGCGGCCGATTCGGTGCATCTGCGCCGCATGGCCTTGGTCACGGTGATGGGATCGCGGTCGCTGGCGTTGCGCGACGGATAGGAATCGTCCCTTTCCGTTGCGATCCCAAGGGCCCCGGTTGCGATCCCAACGACCTCAGGAACCTGAACACGGGTTTCGCCGTAGACGAGCGCATGACTCGCTTTCCTCTGGCCATTCTCGTGAGTGCGCTGATGCTGTCGAATTACCCGCTCGAGGCCCAGTCCGCGCCGGATTTTGCTGCGGTTGACTCCTTCGTGACGCAGGTGATGCGAGCCGACCGGTTGCCCGGCGCGTCGCTGGCGATCGTGCATGCTGGGCAGGTGGTGCATGTGCGCGGGTTTGGTACGGATGGCTACCGTCGCCCCGTGACGCCGAACAGCAGTTTTACGCTCGGATCGATGAGCAAGGGGTTCACCGCGCTCGCCATCATGCAGTTGGTAGACCGCGGGCGCGTGGAATTGGATGCGCCGGTGCAGCGGTATCTGCCGTGGTTTCGGGTGGCCGACAGTACGGCCAGCAGGCAGATCACGGTCCGGCATCTGCTGCTGCACACCAGCGGTATTCCCACACGTGCGCGACGCGCGGCAGGGGCGTCGCGCACCCTGACCGACCACGTCCGCGCATTGGCTGGCACTGCGTTGGCGCGCGCGCCGGGCGCGGGACATGAGTATGCGAGTCCGAACTATCTCGTGCTCGGTGCGATCATCGAGGCCGTCACAGGCGAGCCGTACGCGACCTATGTCGAGCGATCGATCTTCGCGCCGCTGCAGATGGGTCACAGTTACACCGATCGGACGCGTGCCATTGCGCAGGGCATGGCGAAGGGACACGTGTATGCGCTCGGCTATCCGCGCGCGACCACGCTCCCCTTCGAGCACGATCGCCTGCCGACGGCGGCGCTGATCAGTAGCGCGCAGGACATGGCGCAGTTCCTGATCGCGCAGCTCAATGCCGGCAGGTACGAGGGCGCGCGCGTGGCGAGCTCAGCGTCGGTGGAGGCGATGCACACGGGCGGCGCCCCGTCCGAAGGCTTCTCCTATGCCTTCGGGTGGCGCGACGGAAAGATCGGTGGAGTGCGCGCCGTGCATCACGGTGGCATCACGCCGAACTTCCGTGGAAAGATGGTGTTGCTGCCGGATTCCGGGTGGGGCGTGGTTGTCCTCACGAATGCCTCTACGGGGATTCCGATGCCGCTCGCTCCGACCAGTCACCGGTTGGCAGACGACATCGCCGCGTACCTTGTCGGTGTCCCGCTCCCGCCGCCCACGTCCCCACATCGTACACGCTGGCTAGCGCTTGCCGTGGTCCTGTTCGGCGTGCTGGCGAGCCAAGTCCGCGGCCTGTGGCGACTACGTCGTGCTCCAGTGCACACTTTCCCAGGCCGAGCCTGGCTGATGGCGGCGTTCGACTTGGCCGTGGGTGCGGTCATGGCGATCGTACCGCCGCGCCTACTCGCGGCATCATGGCGAGAGTTGCCGGCGGTCGCCCCGGACCTCGCGCTGTGGCTATTCGTGGTAGCGACCCTCTGCGCCGCATCGGCCCTGATGCGCATTCGAGCGCTCGCGAGATCGTCCGTCAATTCCACGGGTCCAAGGGCGCTTTTGTGATGGTAGTGGTCCGCAGGTTCTGCGATGTGGCGATCGGTGGACCTCGATCTTCCGGGCGATGGTCGGTATCGGTCGATTGCTGCGCGGCCGCTCCCCCTATACCCTTACAGATTCCAACCTTCCTGTACGCGGCCGGTGTCCCATCACGTGACCAAACCGATGCCTCCTTCCCTCCGCCGTCCGATCCGCCTGGCTGCCTTGAGCGCCGGGCTCGTGGTCATGACGGCCTGCGCGACCTCGCGGTCGGCCTCGTCGGCCGGTCCCGCCTTTCAGATGGGTGACGCCGGCGCGGTCGCGCGCGCGCGCGCCGACAGCCTGCGCTATCCCTGGGTGAAGGCCGACGTGGACTTCATGAGCGGCATGATCCACCACCACGCGCAGGCGATCACGATCTCCCGCTGGGCGCCTTCACATGGCGCAAGCGCGTCGGTGCAGCGGCTCACGGCGCGCATCATCAATGCGCAGGCCGATGAGATCACGATCATGCAGACGTGGCTGAAAGACCGCCGTCAGACGGTGCCGATGGTCGATTCCCTCGGCAACGTGACCATGGGCGGTGCGGGGCATGACATGGCGGCCATGGCTGGCCACGATATGTCGGCAATGGGCGGCATGGCCATGGGCCAAATGTCGATGCCGGGCATGCTCACCGATGCGCAGCTCAAGGAGCTCAACGCCGCGCGCGGCACCGAGTTCGACCGGCTGTTCCTGACCTACATGATTCAGCATCACCGCGGCGCCGTCTCGATGGTGAAGACGTTGTTCGCGGCGCAGGGCGCGGGGCAGGACGAAACGGTGTTCAAGTTCGCGAACGATGTCGAGGTCGATCAGAGCACCGAGATCAAGCGCATGTTCACGATGATGTTGGAGATGGGATTCGCGCCGCCGGCGTAACGTGAAGCGCCGGGCGGGCGAGCTGTTGGACGTGATGTTGTCGGACTAACCACCTTTTGAACACAGGAACAGACATGTCAGAAGCACTTCCGCGTCGTCGCGGGGCGAGTGTTGTCACCGGGTACGCGGCCGTGGCGCTGCTGGGCCTTGCGGCGTGCGCGCCGTCGAAGCCCAAGACCGCCCCGACGCCGATGAACGATCCACGCGTCGGCCTCAAGGCCGGTCTGTTCGACGCCGGCGAAGCGATCTCGAACATGAAGGTCGTGGCCAAGGCGGTCTCACCGCCGGGCTTCCTCGGCATCACGAACTCCGACCTCGCCTTCACCGGCAAGTACGCGATTCAGGGTAACTACAATGGCCCGGTGATCTGGGACATTTCGAACCCGGCCAAGCCGACGCTCGTCGTGGCCTACACCTGCCCCGCGTCGCAGAACGATATCTCGGTATACAAGAACCTGATGTTCATGTCGGCCGAAGCGAACAACGGCCGCGTGGACTGCAAGCCGGGTGGCGTGCCTGATCCCGTGAGCAAGGAGCGCATGCGTGGCGTGCGCGTGTTCGACATCAGCGATATCCGTAATCCGAAGCTGATCGCGAATGTGCAGACGTGTCGCGGTTCGCACACGCACACGGTGCTCGAGGATCCGAAGGACAAGGACAACGTCTACATCTACGTCTCGGGTTCGTCGGGCATCCGCTCGGCGGGTGAACTCGAGGGATGCGCCGACGTGGCGGCCAGCGACGCAAACTCCTCGCGCCTGCGCATCGAGATCATCAAGGTGCCGCTCGCCAACCCGGCCTCGGCCGCGGTGGTCGGTCGCGCCAACATCTTCGCCGGGCTCAGCGCGGCCCCGGCGCACGGTCTCTCTGACGCCGACAAGGAAGCGGCGGCGAAGACGCTCGCCACGGCCAAAGCGGCGGGCGCGTTCATCGCGAAGAATCCGCAGTCGGGCGCCGAGATGGTGGTGCCCCCGCAGGTGATCCGCCCGATGCTCGACAGCGTGATGAAGGCGCGTGGCGGCACGACCGCTAATGCGGCGGATAGCGCGGCGGTACGCGGCATGGCGCAGGGCGCGGTGACGCGCATGTTCGCCGGTGCGGCCGGCGGCGGTGGTCGTGGTGGCGAGCGTTCGCAGTGTCACGACATCACGGTATACCCGGCGCTCGGACTGGCTGGCGGCGCCTGTGAAGGACACGGTCTGCTGCTCGACATCAGCAACCCGACGGCTCCGGTGCGTCTCGATGCCGCGGCCGACTCGAACTTCGCATACTGGCATTCGGCGACGTTCAACAACGACGGCACGCAGATGCTGTTTTCCGACGAGTGGGGCGGTGGTTCGTCGCCCAAGTGCCGCGCCGGCGACAAGCCGGAGTGGGGTGCCAACGCGATCTTCTCGATCGTGAACAAGAAGCTCGTGTTCAAGAGCTACTACAAGATTCCGACCGTGCAGTCGTCGAACGAAAACTGCGTGGCGCACAACGGCTCACTGATTCCGATCCCGGGCCGCGACGTGATGGTGCAGTCGTGGTACCAGGGCGGCATCTCGGTGTTCGACTGGACGGACCCGTCGCAGCCGAAAGAAATTGCGTCGTTCGATCGCGGCCCGGTGGATTCCACCCGCATGGCGATGGGCGGTTCGTGGTCGGTGTACTGGTACAACGGATCGATCGTGAGCTCGGAGATCGCGCGTGGTCTCGACGTGGCCGAACTCGTGCCCAGTCAGTACATCTCGCAGAACGAGATCGACGCGGCGAACACGGTAAAGTGGGATTACTTGAACGCGCAGGGTCAGCCGAAGATCTCGTGGCCGCCCAGCTTTGCGCTCGCGAAGGCGTACACGGACCAGCTGGAGCGGAAGGGCTGTGTGGCGCCGACGAAGATCTCCGAGATCCGCTCGTCGATCTCGAGCGCCGAGAAGACGTCGGGCGCGGCGCGCAACGCCACGCTGACGAAGCTCGTGACGGATGTCGAAGCCAGCCGTAGCTGCGATCCGAAGAAGACGGATCTGCTGAAGAAGGCGCTGCAGGATCTGCAGACGCTGGCGATGTAAAACGGAGTACGGAGTACGGAGTACGGAGTACGCAGCCCCCGTTCCAGCAGAGGAGTGGGGGCTGTGATGTTTCTCAGGCTTTCTTGCGGAGCGATTGATGGCGTCTGATCTCAGTTTCGTGGAGTACGTGCGCGACCAGATGCACGGCGCCGGCGCCGTGACGTTCAAGAAGATGTTCGGCGAGTACGCGCTGTACATCGACGAGAAGATCGTGGCGCTGGTGTGCGACAATCAGCTGTTCGTGAAACCGACGGTGGCCGGCCGCGCGCTCCTGGGCACCGTCACGGAAGCGCCGCCGTATCCCGGCGCCAAGCCGCAGCTGCTGATCACGGAACAGCTCGAGGATCAGGAGTTGATCGTCGCCCTGATGCGGGCAACGGCGGCCGAGTTGCCGGCGCCCAAGCCGAAGCCCGCGAAGAAAGCACCGAAGAAAGCACCGAAGAAAGCGCCGAAGAAAGCGCGCTGAGCTACTGCGCGAACAGGTCGCGCGTGCGTGTGACGTTGCCGTCTTCGATCACGACGGCGGTATACGGCGAGTCGGCCCGCAGCCGCTTCGCGGTCCACACCATCGTGGTTGGCATACCGCTGCGCAGCGTGACTGTCTGCGCGACGGTGGTCCCGCGCAGATTGTCGGTGCGCAACTCATAGCGGTGTACACCCGTGCCGCTCACGCTGAGCGTGAAGGTGATCGTGCCGTCAGCGGCGATGGTGCTGCTGAACGCCAGCGTGGGAAATGACGCCTGGTGGCGCGAGAGCGCGTTGCCTATAGTCGTGACGGGTAGCAGGTCTTCCATGAGCCACAACCAGCGGCTGCTGGAATGCACCCACACTTCCTTGTACACGTACGTGTTTTGCGACGGCCAGTAGGGCAGGTCAGTGGTGCCGCGACTCTGCATTCCCACCGGCAGTGACCCTACGAAGTCGGCCGACGACACGCTGTACTGCTGCGCCCAGTCATACCCCTCGCC
Source organism: Gemmatimonas sp. (assembly GCF_031426495.1). Lineage (NCBI taxonomy): Bacteria > Pseudomonadati > Gemmatimonadota > Gemmatimonadia > Gemmatimonadales > Gemmatimonadaceae > Gemmatimonas > Gemmatimonas sp. Next base: position 100,593 of record NZ_JANPLK010000078.1, read on the forward strand.
GTACATCGTGCTCTGCACGAAGGGATTGCGGCCGACGACCCACTGCGCCTGCTGCTGCGCCAGGTCGAGCCCCGTACTGTCGCCGCGAAGCCGAGAGGCGGTGGAAAGTGCCTTCGCCTGCGACAGCAGCACGCCGTAGTTGCCGCGACGCTGAAACCACACGGGGAATGCGCGCAGGAACCATCCGTCGCCCATGGGCATACCGGCGCGCACTTGCGCGGCGTACTGATCCTGTTTCTCCAGATAGCGACCGCCCGACTCGGGCACCTGCACGCTGTCGGCGAGTCGATACACGTAGGCCGGCAACACATGATACGGCGCCGTGGTGGTCGCACCACGCTTCTGGTACTCGGCGTAGCGTGCGATCGTGGCGTACCATTGCATCCACTCGGGGTGGTCTGGTAGCGCACGCACCAGCTGCGACAGCGCGACAATCGGCGCCTGATCTGACGCCTTGTGAAACTGGTGAAAGATCGTGTCGCGATCGGGACCGGTGTAGAAAAACCCGGACAGGGGAAACACGGAACCCACGCGCGCGACTTGCTGCGACGCCATCACCACCCGCGCCAGCTCAACCGCCTTGTCGCGGTATCGCGCTTCGCCGGTGGCCGCGAAGAGCTCGAGTGATGCCGTGATACCGACGCCGGCCAACTCCATGCGCGAGGCGGCGAAGGCCGGCGTGTGCCAGGTGCTCGGCCCTTCGATCCCCACGATCGCGAACTCCCAGTCTTCGCGCGCCACACGGAGTGCGCGTGCCGCCAGTGCCGGCTCGCGATCCTTCAGCACGCGGTATCCGATGGCTGCCGCGGCCGACGCGATGTAGTTCACGTTGGGATTGTTCTTCGCTGCTACAAGGCGATCATCCGCATCGCCTGCGATGTTGTTCGACCAGTAGTTGTGCGAACCGAAGCCGATGCGATAGCCGCCGGGAAAGCGCACGCGCAGCACCCAGTCGAGTCCCCACTTTGCCTCTTCCACGAGGCGTGCCGTGAGTGCCGGGTCGTCGCCGCGCGCGGCAAGCTTGTCGGCCAGCGCGAACATGGCGTAGGTCGCTTCGCCGGTATTGATCAATCCCTGCGACAGGTCGCCGGCATCATGCCAGCCGCCGCTCATCGTGAGGCGGGTGCTGTCGTGCGTGGCGAACCAGTCGAGATGATCGATGCCATGCACACCGGGAATGTCATCACCGCACCGGTTGCCATAAAAGAAATTGAGCGTCTTCCAGATCGACGACTTCCAGACGTCGTTGCCGATGGCGAACGGCTTGCTCGTGATGCCACCGGCGCGCAGCACGTAACTGCCCGGCGTTTGGATCTCCGAGAAGTCCATCTGCTGAAAGGTGCCGTTGCGCGTTTGCACCGTCGTGATCGGCTTGCGGAGCACCGTTTCGCCGAACGCGATGTCCTGTACGCTCACCAACTCGAAGGACTGCGCGGACAGCGCGCTGGCGATCGCGGACTTGGAGCTGCCGGACTGATAGCCGCTGTGACTGAAGGCGATCTTGTTCGCGCCGGTGACCCAGCCGGTGTGTACATCGGGGTCGACTTTCTGCAGTTCGAGCTTGCCGATCTCGAAGGCGACGTGATCGCCGGCGCCAGCGAGCATGCGGTTCACGAAATAGCCGATCTCGAGCCGCGTGACACGATCGCGCGCCAACGGATCGATTTCCCACACAATCTGCTGCCAGCCGTTGCGCGCGAAGGTGATGAAATGGGTGCCTTCACGGTCGTAGCGATCCGGCACCTTCTCCACGCCGTCATTGTGCAGCACAAGTTGCAGAGGCAGCACGGGAATGCCGGCGAAGTCGGGGCGCACCCAGAGCGAAAGTCGGTTGTAGCCGCTCCAGTCCTCGTTGGGGAACGTGCGCTGCAGATTGACACTCGAGAGCCGTGCGCGGTTCGGGGCAGGCGCATTCCGGAACATCTGCAGCTCCACGCGGAGCGACCGCATGTCGCCGAGCGCCGGCTGTTGCGGAGAGGACACGGTGCCGGTGCCGCTGAACTTCCACGCTGACGGCTGCGTAAAGTCATCGAGTACCCGACTGGCCAGCACCGGCTTCTGCAGCCAGCCGAATTCGGCTGAGTTGACATGCTCGATCGGGAGCAGCGGCCGCTGGGCGCGGGCCGACAGCGAAGTAAGCAGCAGCGCGGCAGCAGCGGTGAGCGCGAATCGCATGGCAACGGTGTGGCGACGGGGGGAAGCGATCGATTGCAACGGATGGTGGTGCGGACGGTCGCAGGCGTAAGCTGATCAGTGTGCCCGATGGTGCAAGGTGCGGCGGCTGTTGGGGCGACGCCACTGCGGTGACGCCACCGCGGAACGCCCGCCCGGCGGCGCGAGTATCAATGAGGCAGTGCAACCGCTTTTCCGCGCGCGACTCTCCAATGGAGCAGCACCATGACGAATGCCTGGCACGTGCTGGTGACCTATGCCTCGGGCTTTGAGGCCGACCTGGCGATCGCCCGCCTCGAATCGGCGGAGATCCCGGCGATGCGCGACAGCAATGATACGGTGGGCATTTTCGGGCCTGGCTTTCAGGGTGCGACGGCGCGCGGCGTATCCGTGCTCGTGCCGGAGGCGTTCGTCGACGATGCGCGTGCGGTGCTCGTCGATGTGGTGTCGGCCGATGCGGTCGAGGATGAGCCTCCCGAGGGCTACATTAGCGAGTCCTGAGCAGCACCGACGATTACGTCCGCATTTTCCGAGGCATTGGGTCCTATGGCACGCTCGCGCATTTCAAACGTGATCTACGTCGGGGTCGGTTCGCACGTGGTAGCGATTCAGGCGTCGTCGGGCGAGGAGTTGTGGCGCACAAAGCTCAAGAACTCGAGCTTCGTCACCGTCTCGTTGGAAGGTGACGCACTGTACGCCGGCGCCGGCGGGGAAGTGTTCTGCCTCGAACCGACCTCCGGACAGATTCTGTGGCACAACAAGCTCAAGGGGCTCGGCTTGGGTATCGTCGCGTTCACGGGCTCGAGCGTCAGCGCGGCGCAGGCGGCGGCCATGGCCGCGCAGGCCGCGGCGACAACGGCCGCCACGGTATAGTTCAACCGCGATTCCGGTCTTTTCGAATCGCGATCGAATCGCTATCGAGCCGCGCCGCCTCGCCCGGTACCGGCTGTGATAGCTTTCAGTCGAACGCCCATATCGTCGAATTCCGCCCTGAGCCCGTCCCGATGCAGAAGAAACGAGCAGTTGTCCTCCAGCAGGAGTGGGGCGGAAAGCCCTGCGATCACCCCGCCTTCGCCAAGGAATACGATCTGGGGGCACGCACCGGGAGCTTCATCTGCACGCAATGCGGTAGGACCTTCACGTTTCGCGAGAAGGCTGAGATCGTTGCCGTGCGTCCGGCCGAGGACACGGCTGAGTAGCCAGATCGGCGACAACGAATGTGCCAAGAATGGGCACCAATGTGCGAACGAAATGCTTGAAGACATGAACACACGGTGATGCGCAGTGCGTCATCATGCCTGGCGAAGTGGCCATGCGCCGGACTGTTCATCACGGGAACGTGTGCATGACATCCATGCAGTCCAGACTTGTGATTGCGCTGTTTGATGGAGTTTGAGATGACGACCAATACGGAAAGCGCGACCCCGACCCACGTTGCGCTGCATGATATCGTCGACACCGCGGTAGCGGCTGGTAGCTTCACGACGCTCGTGGCGGCCGTCACGGCCGCTGGACTCGGTGAGACGCTCAAGGGCGCGGGCCCGTTCACGGTGTTCGCACCGACCGACGAGGCCTTTGCGAAGCTTCCCGCCGGCACGGTCGAGAATCTCCTGAAGCCGGAGAACAAGGACACGCTGGTGTCGATCCTCACGTATCATGTTGTGCCGGGCAAGGTCATGTCGGCGGACATCGCCGGCAAGGCGTTGCACGTGAAGACGGTGCAGGGTGCGGACGTCGCCGTCGACGCGACGAACGGCGTGACGGTTGGTGGCGCCACGGTGGTCACGGCCGACATCGAAGCGACGAACGGCGTGATCCACGTGATCGATGCGGTCATCATGCCGCCGACGGCCGCGTAATTGCCTGGCGTGCTGCGCGCGGTCGGTTGAAGAACTGATTGCGCGGAGTGTGCAGAGGGCGCAGAGGCGCAGAGAGCGGCAGGATATGCTCTCTGTGCCTCTGCGCGCTTCGGATGTCATGTACATTGAATCATGCCGACACTCTGGCTCGACGCCGATGCCGCCCCGCGCGATGTGAAGGAGGTCTGCTACCGCGCATGCGACCGTCTCGCGCTCGACACGATTCTGGTGGCGAATCAGCGACTCATTCTCCCCGTTGGCTACGCCAAGCTGTCGGCGGTACGAGTGGATGGCGGCGCGGATGTGGCCGATGCCTATATCGCGGCGCATGCGGTGGCTGGCGATGTCGTGATCACCGCCGACATTCCCCTCGCAGCGATCCTGGTGCCGAATCGCATCTACGTGATCGATCCGCGTGGTGGGCTCTACACCGCGGAAAGCATTGGCGAGCGTCTCTCGGTGCGCAACTTCATGGAAGGACTGCGCGGCTCGGGGGTGGAAACCGGCGGGCACGGCACGTACGGCGCGCGCGAGAAGCAGCAGTTCGCCAACGCGCTCGACCGCGTACTGGCGAAGGCGTTGCGCGCGTGACGCTGCGCGGTAAGATCAGCGGATGCTGATCTCCCGTCGCGCCCTGACTGTCGCCCTGGCCGGAGTCGTCTCGGCGACCACGCTGTCCGCCCAGCGCCCCGCCGCTGTCCGCCCACTCGCCCCGAGCGAGTACCTGTATCTCTGGACGGCATCGGCCGACAGCAGCGGACCGGATTTTCTCGCCGTCTACGACGTCCGCGACAACGCGAAGGCCGCGCGCTACGGGGCATTGGTCACGACGGTCGCGGTCCCCGGACGTGGGAACGGTCCGCATCACACCGAGCACGATATGCCGGCCGACGGGCGCTTGTTTGCCAACGGCTTCCGGTCGGGACAGTCGTTCGTGTTCGACTTGCGCGATCCTCGCGCCCCGCGGGTCGAGACACACTTCGGCGATATCGCCGGGTTGATGCATCCGCACAGCTTCTGGCGACTGCCCAATGGCAATCTGCTGTCCACATTTCAGATGCAGCACGATGCGGCGGGCACGGCCCCCGGTGGTTTGGTGGAGCTGACACCAAGCGCGACGCTCGTACGGTCATCATCCGCCAACCGCGCGCCAGCAAGTCGCAGTGATCGTCCGTACTCAGCGGCCATTCTCAGCAACATCGACCGCGTGGTCGTCACGACCTCCGACATGGACAAGGCCGACTCCACGCGCAACGTGCAGTTGTGGCGGTTGTCCGACCTGTCGCTGCAGCGCACCATCGAGCTGCCGCTCGGCCCGCACTTCGAGGGCTATCGCAGCGCCGAGCCACGCGTGTTGAGCGACGGCAAGACGGTGCTGGTATCCACGTTCAATTGCGGGCTATTTCTGCTGGACGGCTTGCGCAGCGCGACGCCGAGCGCGCGCATGGTAGCGTCATTTCCGCGCAAGCCCGGCACGAGCTGCGCCGTGCCGGTAGTGGCGGGGAAGTACTATCTCATTACGGTGCCCGCGTGGAGCGCGGTCGTGAGCCTCGACATCTCTGACCCCGCGCATCCGCGTGAAGTGAGCCGCGTGACGCTGGGCCCGGATGACGTGCCGCACTGGATTGGCATCGAGCCCAATCACCGGCGCGTCGTCATCACCGGATATCAGGCCATGAAGACGCGCGTCCTGCTGGCCACCTTCAATGCAACGACCGGCGCGTTGACGCTCGACGAGCGCTTTCGCGCAGCAGGAAACACTGAGCCAGGCATGCGCTTGGAGAACATCACCTGGCCGCACGGTGGCACCGGCGCCGGCATTCCGCACGGCGCCGTCTTCAGCCGGTCTCGCTGACATGACAAAGACCGACTGGGAAGGACAGGACATCTCCGGGCAGACCCACACCGGCGTGAAGTTCATCGACCTCGAATGCACCGAGGCCGTGAATCGTGGCGCAGTGTTCACCGACTGCACTTTTCAGCGTGCCACGTTCAACTGCTCGGTGCACACCGATGCTGCGTTCGTGAACTGCACGTTCAACGGCTGCTCGTTCTTCGACGCGCGTTTCACCGAGTGCAAGTTCGTGGGCAGTAATTTCGTACGCTGCACCTTCGACTTGATGCAGATCGCCGGCGGCAATTGGTCGCATGTCGGTCTGTCGGGCGCGGATCTCTCGCGGGCGATCGTGCGTGGCGCGCGCCTACGCGAAGCCGACCTTTCACGGGTGCGCTGTCACGACGGATCGATCCGCGATGCGGATCTTTCGGGCGCCGACTTCGACGGCGCCGATTTTACCGACTGCGATCTGCGTGGCAGCGACTTGAGTTCCCTCGACTCGGCCCGCGTGCGGCTCAAGGGCGCGATCATCGACATGCAACAGGCGCTGTCACTCGTGCAGGCCATGGGGCTCGACGTCCGGGCCGACTGATTCGATGGAAGGGAGACAGGCCACATCACGGCGCCCGCTCGGCGAGTGATCGCCGGAGGAATGCCTGCACGGCCGCCTTCTGTCGTTCGTCGTGCCAAGCGATCCGGTTCGACAGATCGAGTGCGGCCGTGATCGCCTTGCGCGTGCCATCGAGGTCGCCGCTCAACTGCCGTGCGTCGGCCAACAGCGTGTGGCTGTCCATTTGCTCGGGGTAGTCGCGCACCAGTCGTTCGGCCGCCGTCAGTGCGGCACGGGCGTCGCGGCGAGCGAGCCAGGTGCGCACCACGGTCGCCATCCATGCGGCCGTGGGGGCAACCGGCTGGCCGATGCGCGCCGAGACCGCGGCGGTGCCGGCGGCCAGCAGGGCATCGGGATCTCCCAGCCGCTCGCGCAGGCTGTCGGCGATGGACGGTGGGAGGTCCCACGCCTCGCCGTCGAACACGAAGCGCAGGCCCATCGGGATGCTCACCAGCGGCGCACCGGTGTGTTCGAGTCCGGTGGCGTCGACGCGATGGATGCGCCACGTCGGTGCGGCCTGGGCGCTGAGTTGACCGCGCAGCGTCGCGAAGAGCCGATCCGTGCTCGCCATCGTGCGCGGCTCGAGCGAGCCGCCCGAGATCACGAGATGGCGCAGTGGCGCGGTCGATGTGCCACCGCCCGCGGCCGACGACAGGCAGCGGGTTGATTCGTCGCGCGACGAATCGGCAAGCGCCCCGCTGATCGCGATGATGGCCGAGAACTCTGTGGGCGTGCGGCACATCATGGTGAGCGCGAAACGGGCGCCGAGCGAGTGGCCAATGAGCGTGCGGAACGGCATCGTGCGATACTCGCGGTCGATGCGCGGTAGGACCTCGGTGGTGAGGAAGCGATGGAACGCGTCGGCATTGCGGGCGAGATCGATGCTGCGCTCACCTTGTTCTACGCCGATCACAATCTGAGGCGGCATCGCGAATCGATACGCGTCACCGGTGAGATTGTAGTTGGTGCTGGCTACGGCGAGATCGAAGAACGCGCGCACCTGTCCGTCGAGCAGTACCACTACCGGATAACGCTGGCGTGCCATCGCATAGTTCGGCGGCAGCTGTACATGCACCGCGCGCGTTTCGTTCAACACCGTCGAGGCGATGCGCAGCACGCGCGTCTGCGCACCACCAGCGGAAGGGAAGGCACCGACGGTGAGTAGCCCGGCGGCAAGAGTGAACCGCACATCACGCAACCGTCGCACCATCAGACCCGAAAGTATTTCACGTACTTGGCGACGAACGTCCCGCGCGTTGGCGTGCGCCACGGTACACCATTCGGTAGGTCGGTCGGCCATTGACTGGTCCATACGAGGTAAAGGTCGGAACCTGGTGACGACGTCCAGCGCACGCGGGCATTGAGTGCGCCGCGATTGGACTCGTTATCCCACTGGGCGAACAGCGTTGTGCTGAGACGCGGACTGGTCGCCACGTCAAGGCGAAGTCGCGCCGTTTGTGCGACGAAGCGCACGGTGCTCTCCACCAACGTGAGGGAGGCCGCGGTGCGAGTGTAGTCGACGCTCACGTTCACGTGCGGCGCGAAGCGACCGCGCACACTCAACTCGAGTTCCGATGACCGTCCCGAATAGAATCCCCCTCGCGAGATCTGCGCATCCACGCTCACCGTTCGGGCACTCGACGACTGAAAGTCGAGCGCGGCGCGATTCCATGCATACCGTCCCGCCTCGATCACGGCGCCGTCGAACAGATCGAACGCGTCTTCTGGCGCGTCGTAGGAACGCGTGAGATCCACCGTGAACTCGTCGCCGCTGTCGAACTCGAGTCCGAAGGGCGTGGTCGTGAGGCGGCCATTCGACAGCCCGGACAGCGACGACGTGTTCCCCATCGTGCGCACCAAGTCGCCTTCCAGCAGGTTGAACTTCAACTGTCGTACGTGCATGGCCGCCAACGGCCGCCCCAGCGCGCCCAGCGCCGAGGGGCGCGGCGTGAACTCCGCCTGCCAGGAGGTGCGCGTGATGCCGCGCTGCTGCACGAACCCGAGGTCCGGATTGAACCCCTGTCCGACGCGGTCAACGCGCAGGGCGATATCGGCAATGTCGTTGGGGAAGTCGACCATCGCGCGCGCGTAGTACGGATCGCCTGTGGTGTTGCCACCGTCGACCGCTGCGGTGCCCAGCAGCACGAGGTTCTGATCACGAATGACGTAGGGGAGCGTGAAATCGACACCCCCGGTGCCACTCGCCGCGCCGGTTCGTGGCGTGTTCAGCGTGGCCATGGCGCCCACGTACCCGCGGCCAAGTACATCGCGCTTGATACGCGCGACCGCGGCGGTGGAAGGATTGTCACCGCCCGTGTGCGTGGTGAGGAAGCCAACCTGCTGTTGCCCCAGCCGTCCGGTGAGACGGGCACCGCCCTGCAGGGGGATGGGCACCCCGTTGCCGCCCAGGCCAATGCGGCGACTGTAGAACAGCTGCGACTGTCCCTGTCGGCCGAATTGAAAGATGCCGGCGCCCTCGGTGAAAAACGTGCGCTGCTCGGGGAAAAACAGGGAAAAGCGCGTGAGATTCACCACCTGCCGGTCGACTTCGGCCTGCGCGAAATCCGCGTTGGCCGTGAGGTCGAGCGTGAGCGTTGAGGTGGGCGCCAGCTTGGCATCGAGTCCCGCCGTGCCGCGGAAGCCGGGATCGCGCGTCGCCTGCAGCGCGCCATCGTCACCCACGCGGCGCTCGGTGAGCGCACCGCTCGAAAACACATACGGGCGCACTTCCGCGAACGCGCGACGCGGGAGCCCATCTTCGAGCACCTTCACGGCCTCTTTGAAGCCCGTGAGTGCTCCTGCCCGTTCGAGAAAGCGGATGCCCTCGGTGCGCTTCCACGCCGACCAGAGCGCCGACTCATTCTTGCGGCGAATGTAGCGGCGCACGTTGATATCCCACGCATCAGCGGCGGCATCGGCGTCGATGTGGCGATAACGGAGCGTTTGCCACGGAATCATCATCTCGGCTTGCCACCCGTCGGCGGTGACGCGCGCCCGTCCATCCCAGATGCCATCCCACTCGCGTGACTCGCCCTCGAAGCTCAACACCTCGGCGTCGTTCAGCGCACCGTTGGGGTTGATCGTGAACAGAAAGGCGGTGCGTTTATCCGCGGTCGGCGACAGCATCACCGACACGTTGTCGTCGGCGCCAAGGTCGGCGTCGCGTCGCAGCTGCGTGCGCCGGATCCCCGACGGGTCGCGATCGTACGCCCAGATGCCCACCCAGAGTCCCTCCGGGGATCCGACAAAGCGGACCACCGTGCGCTCGCTGACGGCCTCGCCTTGGCGTGGATCGCGCTGCGTAAAGCTGGTCAGACTATCCGTCTGCGACCACGCGGACTCGTTCAGCACACCGTCGAGCGTGAGCCCGCGTTCGAAGAGAATGCGCGGCGGTCGCGGCGCGTCGGGGTGCGGGGCGTCGGCGCTCTGTGCGCCCAGTGACGCCGTGGCGACGACCAGCGCGAAGCACGTCCAGCGAGGCAAAGACAGCATAGCGAGGATATCTGGTGTCGCATTGCCGGGAAGGCAATACAACGGCATTCTACCTGTCGGGGCAGCTGATTTTCCAACTTCACTTCATGACCGAGAGTGGGCATGCGCGCGGTACCCGTCGTCATCGGCATCATCACGACCCTCGCGTTCACACCGTGCGCGCTCTCGTCGCAACGGAAGCCGGCGGGCGCGCCCGTATCCGTCGTGGAAACGAGTCTCGCCGACTTGCGCACCGCGCTCGAACAGCGGCGGATCACCTCGCGCGAGATCGTGCAGCAGTATCTCGCCCGCATTGCGACGTACGAAGACAAGCTCAATGCTGTGATCATGGTGAATCCGCAGGCGCTGGCGATCGCCGACTCGCTCGATCGCGAGCGTGCGGCCGGTCGAGTGCGTGGTCCCCTGCACGGCATTCCGATTGCCCTCAAGGACAACATCCAGACGACCGAGATGGCGACATCGGGTGGGGCGCTTGCGTTCGCCGACCTGCTGCCGAACTACGACGCCACCGTCACGCGCAACCTCAAGGCGGCCGGCGCGATCATCATCGCCAAGACGCAGCTCACCGAGCTCGCCAACTGGACCGCCACCGGCATGCCCGGCAACTACACCGGGCTCACCGGCTACGGCATGAATCCGTGGGACCCGCGGCGTGATCCACGCGACGCGTCGTTCGACGGACGCCCGGTCATGAACACCGGTGGCTCGAGCTCCGGCGTGGGCACCAACGTCAGCTTCTGGGCCGGCAACGTGGGCACGGAAACGTCGGGATCGATTCTCAGCCCGGCACAGCAGAATTTCCTGGTGGGCATCAAACCCACCGTGGGGCGCGTGAGCCGTTACGGCGTGATTCCCATCACCGCCGATCAGGACACTCCCGGGCCGATGACGCGCACCGTACGCGACGCGGCGATCATGCTGGGCGCGTTGGAAGGCACCACGCCCGACGCCAACGATGCCGCCACCAAGGTGTGCACCCCGCCGCCCCGCAACGACTACACCGCCTTTCTCAGCGCGGACAAGCTCAAGGGCGCCCGTATCGGGATTCCCCGCGCCTTCTTCTACGAGCCGACCGTTCCCCCGGCTGGCGGCAGCAGCACGCCCCGCGGTGGGCTCAATGCGGCCCAGAAGACGGCCATGGACGAGGTCATCGCCGTCCTCAAGGCGCAGGGCGCCGTGATCGTCGACCCGGCGGACATTTCGAGCGTCGTGGAGCCGGCGCCGGCCAACAACTTCCTGAACTGGAATCCCTGCAGCGGCCTCGAGCAGGCCAAGGGACGCGACGCTGACTGCTCGATCGCCTTCAAGTACGGCATGAAGCGGGATTTCAACGCGTGGCTCGCGCTCCTCGGCGACCGGGCGCCCGTGAAGTCGTTGTTGGCGCTACGACAGTGGAACATCGCCCATCAGCGGGCTGGTGCGATCAAATACGGACAGGCGCTGCTCGACATCTCCGATGAGATGGACGTGCAGGCCGACCGGGCGCGCTACGAGGCCGACCGCCGCAAGGACATCCTGCTGTCGGCCACCAACGGCATCGACGCCGCCATGAAAGCGCACCAGCTCGACGCCTTGCTTTTCCCCGGCGCCAGCAGCGCGAATATCGGCGCGCGTCCCGGTTATCCTACCATTACCGTTCCGTATGCCCTGCTGCCGGTGGCGCAGGGGCAGGGCGCGCAGGCGTTCCCCGACGGCTTCTCGCCGCGGCCTGCCCCGTTCGGTGTGAGCTTCACCGCGTCGGCGTGCGGTGAGCCCACCCTGGTCGGGCTGGCATATGCGTTCGAGCAGGCCACGAAGAAGCGCGTACGTCCGCCGCTGTTTCCGTAACTCCTACCTCTTCTCTCATGCGTCGCTCTCTTGTGTTCCTCGCGGTCGCTGCGGCCGCGGCGTCGTTGTCGCAGCCGTTGGCCGCGCAGACCTATCCGACCAGCTGGAATCCCGAGCTCCTCAAGCGGGCCGACGTGAAGTCGGCGCTGGCGATGATCGAGCAGCGCTTTCCGAGTCAGGTCGAAGAGTGGATCCGTATTGCCGAAATGCCCGGCAAGTCGCGGCTCGAGCAACAGCGTGGCGCGTACGTGAAGTCGGTGTTCGAGAAGGAGGGCCTGAAGGTGTCGGTCGATTCCATCGGCAACGTGACCGGCGTGCGCAAAGGGACCGGCGGCGGCCCGACCATCGTGATCGCCGCGCACACCGACATTGTATTCCCGCCGGAAACGAACACCAAGGTGCGTCGCTCGGGCGACACGCTGTTCGCGCCGGGTGTGGGTGATAACACCGCGTCGGTGGCGAACATGCTGTCCACGTTGCGCGTGATGAACGCCACCAAGTTCACGAGCAAAGGCGACATCATCTTCATCGGCACCGTGCAGGAAGAACTCGGCCTCAAGGGCATGGAGTACTGGCTGCAGCACAACCCGAAGCCCGACCTGCTCATCGTGCCCGATGGTGCGTACGGCAGCGTAGCCTACGGTGCCCTCGGCATCTACTGGACCAAGTTCGTGTTCACACATCCCGGTGCGCACACGCTGTCGTCGCGCGGCATTCCGACACCCGTAAAGGCGGTAGCCAAGGCGATCGACCGACTGTACCAGCTCCAGTTCGACGCGCTGCCCAATGGCGCCGTAATGAACATCGGTCAGATCCATGGTGGCAACATCTTCAACGCCGTGCCGCAGGAGCTGTACTTCACGGTCGACCTGCGCAGCTCGGATCCGGTGCTACTGGATTCGCTCGATCGCACGATCACGCGCATCACGCAGGAAGTGGCGGCCGAGCAGAAGGTCGGTCTCAAGATCGAGATCGAGCAGAAGAGCGGTGCCGGCGGCACGGAGAAGCAGCTCGAAGGCGCGCGGGCCCATCCGATCGTGCAAACCGCGGTCGATATCAATCGCGCGCTCGGCATGACCCCGGGTATGCCTGGCGCATCGGAAGCCGTGGCCACGGGGGCTACCGATGCCAACCCCGGCGTGGTGCGCAAGATTCCGAGCATCGCCATCGGCGGTTCGAAGGCCAGTGGTGCGCATCAACTCACCGAGTTCGCGCTCGCCTCCAGTGCGCTGCCGTCCACCAAGCTGCTGTACCTGCTCACGGCCACGTTCGCGGATGGCATCAAGATCGTGCCGCCTGCCAAGATCGTGCCGTGATCCAATCGTACGAAAGCAGCACAATTGTGACAGGAATCGGGGCTGTGTGATGCGACGACGCAGAAACCCACGACGATTCGACGCTCGCCCGTTGCGCCCCGGCGTCATACAGAGGATGTTCCAAGGGTAAGAACTTGTGTGAACACCCCCGTCCGTCGGCGTTTTGACGTGATGTGTGCGATGTGACGGCGGCGATCTCCTGCGCGCAGCTGTGCTCTCTTTCAGGAGATTTGCTTGTGACCACCGCTGCTGCCACACCCGCGCCGACGCCCGCGTCCATCCCGACGTCGACCGAGTACCACAAGGCGCTGCGACTGTTGTACGTCGCCAATACGATTTCCGATGCGCAGTGGAGCATGCTTCGTGCGCATTGTCTGGCCCCTGATTACACGCTCACAACCGTCGAACTCGCCGAGGCAGCTGGCTTCGAGAAGCCGGGTGCCGTGAACCTGAACTACGGCCGGTTTGGCGCGAAGTTGGCCGGACGCCTGCTGTACACCGTCCCGCCCAAGGAGCCGCAGGCGTCGGTGTTCGCCACATTCGCCGAAGGTGGCGCCGAAGCGCCGCAAACGCGTTGGACGCTGCGCCCTGAGATCGTCGCCGCGGTAAAGCTATTGAACTGGTTTCCGCGATTGGCCAAGCACAAGACGGCCTGACCTTTCCAACTCTTCGCTACACCACGTCGGCGAGAATTTGTCGTAACGTGGTGAGCAGGCGATCAGCGGCGTAGGGTTTCGGCAAGAAGTGTGAAATGCCGAGTCCTACGCCGTGTGCGTTTGCGTCCAGACCGCTGGCGGCAATGATGCGCACGCTGGAATTCATCTTGCGAAGCACACGAATCGTGGCCGGTCCGTCCATCACCGGCATCATCATGTCGGTCAGCACCACTGCAATCTCGGCGCTGCGGCGCGCATAGATCGCCACTGCCTCCGCGCCATCAGCCGCCACCACCACGCGATAGCCGAAGGCCTCGAGGGTTTGCTGCGTGATCTGTCGGACGGCCGGTTCGTCGTCGACCACGAGAACGAGTTCACCGTGACCGCGCGGCAGCTCGATGACCGGCACGCCACGCTCTTCCGTGGCTTCGGTGCGTGCGGGGATGTACACGTTGAACTTCGAGCCGCGTCCCACCTCGCTGTACGCGCGAATGAATCCACCATGACTCTTCACGATCGCCATCGACGTGGACAGTCCGAGTCCAGTCCCCTTGCCGACTTCCTTGGTCGTGAAGAACGGATCGAAGATGCGCTCCAGCATATCGGCCCGGATGCCCGCACCGCTGTCCTCGACCCGAAGCACGACGTAGCACCCGGGCTTCGCATCCAGATTGATGCCGGCATAGCGCGTGTCGATCGTGATGTTCTCAGCCGCCAGTGTCAGCGTGCCGCCGCCGGGCATCGCGTCGCGCGCATTCACGCACACGTTGAGCAACACCTGATGCAGCTGAGTCGCATCGCCGACGACCCGCCACAAATCAGGCGGTATATGGCTGCGAATCTCAATGTGCTTGAGGAACGTGTCCGTCGTGATCTTCTCGATATCGTGCACGAGATGCGACACATCCATCTCGAGCCGCTGTCCCTCCACGCCCCGCGCGAACGACAGCACCTGCCGCACCATCTCCGAGCCGTGACGCGCACTGCCCTCGATGATGCCGATCAGCTCCTGACTTTCGGCATCGGGGAACGACATCTTCAGCAGTTCGAGTGAGAGCATGATCGGCCCCAGCACATTGTTCAAGTCGTGGGCAATGCCCCCGGCCAGTGTGCCAATTCCTTCCATGCGCTGCGCGCGCAGGAACTGCTGCTCCAGCTTCTTCCGGTCGGAAATATCACGCGTAAACGTCGATACACCGATCACGGTGCCGTTCGCGTTGCGAATGGGTGAGGCCGTGACGGACACGTCGATCAGCCGGCCGTCCTTGGTCACGCGGAGCGTCTCGAAGTGCTCGACACTCTCGCCGCGGGACACGCTGGCGATGAGACGATCCTCTTCCGATTGGCGATCGAGCGGAATCAGCCGCGTGATCGACATACCGACCATCTCCTCGGCCGCATAGCCGAAGATCTTCTGCGCGCCACGATTCCAGCTCGTGATGATGCTGGACATACTCTTGCCGATGATCGCATCGTCGGATGAGGCTACGATACTCGCCAGACGCTCGGATTCCAGTTCCGCCCGTTTGCGGTCGCTGATGTCCTGAATCGTGCCGTACAACGACTCGACGTTGCCCGCGTCATCCTTGCGGGGAAGCGCCATCACCTGCGCCACGACCTGTTCACCGTCCGGTCGCACGATGGTCAGCTCGTATTCCTGGGGCACTCCCGTCGCGATGGCCGCCGCAATGTGCGCCTGCTGCACACGCAGGCTGTGCGAGTCATACATGGCCCCCAGCTCGTCGGGATCAGTGGGCAGGCCCGCATCGGGGTCGCGCCCCATGATCTCGAAGACCTGCGCCGACCAGACGATCTGCCCAGTCGTGATATCCCATGACCAATCGCCGATCCGGGCAATACGCTGCGCCTCGTTCAAGCGCTCCACGGCCGACTGCTCGGTCATCTGCGAGCGCTTGCGTTCGGTGATGTCGACCACGATGCCGGCCATCCGAGTGGGTGCGCCGAGATCATCGAAGTACACGCGCCCTTGGGTCCAGAGCCAATGCACCGACCCGTCTGGCCAGGTCGTCCGGAACTCGTCGTTGTACTCGCCGGCACCCGCTAGTGCCCGCTTAAAACAGGCGTCGACACGATCGCGGTCGGCGGGAACGATATGCGCCAGAAACGTGTCGTAACTCCATTCCGGCAGCAGGTCGTCATATCCGAAACACTGGTCGTGTCGCAGCGACCGGTGCGCCCGATTCGTGCGCAGGTCGAGGCTCCAGTCGCCGATATCGGCCGCCTCCAACGCGAAGTTCAGGCGCTGCTGGCTTTCGCGCGCCACGCGTTCAGCGACGCGCAGCGCATGCGCGTCCTCTTCCGGCCCGGTGACGTCGACGTGCATGATCACGGCGCCGGCCTCACCATCGAGCTGGATAGGCGCGGCCAGCATGCGAAACCACCGTGGCTCGCGCGGCGCGTGACAGGGATAGTCGAGGACGAACTCGGACAGCTCGCCCCGCAGCACGGCTCGGATACCCGTGGCGGCGTCACGCGCCTCGATCGCTTCCTCCCCGGTGGCAGCATCGCACACGGTGAGATAATTGTCGCCGACGCAGAACTGGAGTGTGGAGAGCGCATTCGCCACGCCGAAGCGTCGCCATGCGTTGTTCACGTAGAGCATCACGCCACGCGCGTCGAGGATGGTCACGTGCGCAGGTAAGCCATCGAGCGCGGCAGCGAATGCCGGCATCGACGCAAAGCCGACTGGAGCGACCCTCGTGTCGCCGAAAACGCCGGCTACCGCGTCGGCCGCACGAGCGAGCCCATCGTCGATCGTCATGGTGCTCCACCACAGATGATTCCAGCCGACTTCGCTGGGTCGTCCCAGGAAGCTCGGCGAGTGACGGCCTCCTCCGCGCCTTCAACTATAGTATCGACATCGTACACGGTTTCATCCAGTAGGACAAAACAGAATCCGTCCACTCTGAACCGACTTTCATGATTGCCTACCGAAACGGCAGCGGCCCGCTCCCGCTTCGCAGCTCACGTACCATGCGGTCGTCGCCCGTGAGCTCCCAGTACACGAGGGACACCGGGATCATGCCCACCGTGTTCACTTCATCGAAGAAACGCTTCATGGTGAACGCATCACCAAGCTGTCGTGCGCGCTCGGCCATCGTTTCTTCCATGAGTCGACCACCCGTGACGTAGCTGGCGCCGTAGCCCGGCTGCCGCAGATACAGGTGCTGCTCGAAGCCCAGCAGCGGATCGCGACGCATCCAGCCGCGCGGCGTCCAGCGCACGTGCATGTCGGCCGCTTCGGCCATCGTGAGCGTATTGGCGTGCGCGTAGAGATTGCCAAGTCCACGCGCGGCGCGCGCCGCCAGCATCGTCCATACGATTTCGCGTGAGCGCGGCGACTGGTCATAAAGGCCAGCCTGCATCATCCACTCTTCCATCGACGTGGCCATACCCTCGGCTCGGCTCATCCACACGTTGTACAGCAATGGCGTGCGGCGGATCGGGCTCGCGTGCGGATGCTCGCGGAAACGGCCGTTGTCCCACCAATGCCACAAGTGCGTCCAGAGCGTCCGCGGATCGCGATGCGTGGCCTGCGAGAAGAAATTGCGCGTGGCCTCGGGTGAGTACGACTGAAAGCGTTCGCGCAGCGCGCGCTCCATCCACGGCTCAACCGTCACGATGCCTTTGTCGCGGAAGAACTGCATGTAACGCGGGAGCGCGTCGGCCTGCAGGGTCGCGAACTCGGCGGCCGATGTGGCGACCGGCATCGGTGGCAGTGCGGCGTTGCGCGTTTCCTCGAGGCGAAGCGACGCGTGGGCGCGGGCGAGTTCGCGACGGGTGATTGTGACTTCGTCCTCCCATGTGAGCGGCACCAGCAGCACGTTCTTCAGGAACCATGTGTACTGTTGCGTGCCGATGCCGGAGGGACCGGTCTTCTTCGGCGCTTCGGTGCGCAACCATCCGGTGAATGATTCCGTTGCGCTCGACGCGCTGGCAATGGCGGCCTTGAGCACGGCGTCATCAGGGTTACTGGTGTTCACCCGTGTGGCAAGCGTGCCGAGCGCTTCGTGCTGTTCTTCAAACGTTTTGACGGCGCCGACCCACAGGTCTTTCGCATTGCCCTTGGCGAGATTCAGGCGCGCCTGGCGCAGCAGCGGGGCGATCGTGCGCAGCTGCGCCGTGAGACGGCGCGATTCATCGGCGTTGAGCGCACGCGACTGATCGAGCACGGTGCGCGGCCAGACGGGATACTGCCACAGGCGGACGGCGCCGTGAATCGTCGGGCCCTCTTCCGCCGGCGTATCGCTCTCTTCGGTGCGTACCGAGGCATAGTATGCCGGGTCGCGCGCGAATGGCTGCAGCACGGTAAGGTGATACTGCATGCCGTTCATTTCGGCGCGTACCAGATGCCAGTCCACCTGTTCTGGCACGCGCCAGCCGGTGGTGTCGACGGCTCGCAACTTGGCCTGCAGGGCACGCAGGGCCCCGAGCCGGCGGGCGTTCGTGGCCGGCGCGTAGTCGGGATTGCCGTCGCGGCGTGGCGGCTCCTCGAACGTGCGCCACTCGGTGAACAGCGACAGCAGCTGCGGATAGCTGCGGCTCGACGACGCTAGCGGCGACGCCGGCCGCGAAGCCGCCTGCGCGTGGAGCAGGGGCGGCGGTACGACCAGCACGGCCGTCAGTGCGACGGCTGTGGCAACGGCTGTGGCAACGGCAACGATGGCGGGGCGGAGGCGGAAAGAGAGCATGTGCGAATCTACGCGGGGATGGATTTCTCGCACGTGACCCTACTGGAACGCCGCGCGGTGCCGCATCGTCCATGAGATGCAATTCAGGACTCTTGTGCGCCTCGTCGGCAGCCTGCTTCTGGCGGCGTGTGCCGCCCCCGCCCCGCGGGTGGCGAAGCGTGCCCCGGCCACGGGCGCCGAGCGCGTGCTGGTGGTCATCAATACCCGCAGTGCCGCCAGTGATTCGGTGGGCCGCTACTATGCCAAGCGTCGAGGCATCGACCCGTCGCACATCGTGCGGCTGGCGCTACCGCTCGAGGATGAGATCGGCGACATCGCTTTTCAGACCGCGCTGGCGGCACCGGTCCGGGCGGCCATCGAGGCGCTGCCGGTGCGGATCGATTTCATCGTGCTCACGACCGGTGTCCCGATTCGGGTGGCCCGCAAGAACGGCTACAGCGTGGACGCCATGCTGGCGGGAATGCATCTGGCGATTCCACCCATGGTCGGACTCGACAGCGTATGGCTGGCCCGCTACCGCAACCCGTACTACAACGCCGACGGACCGTTCGCGAGCGACCGGTACGGCATCTATCTCGTGACGCGACTGGACTGCGGTCGCGTGGCGGATTGTCTGGCGCTGGTGGATCGCTCCATCGCTGCCCGCCCGGCGCCGGGTCCGTTCTACTTCGATGCGATGCCGCCGCGTCGTGGCACCGATGGCTACGCCACCATGAACCTGCTGTTGTATCGCGCGGCGTTTCGCCTGGGGCAGCGCGGGGTGGGTGTGCAGATCGACACCACGGCATCATTCGTCGCGCCCCCGGTTGCAGTCATGGGCTACGTGAGCTGGGGCAGCAACGATTCGCGCTTCGACAGCACGGCGTATCATGCCGTGCGCTTCCTGCCCGGTGCCCTGGCCGAGACCTTCGTGTCCACCAGCGCGCGCACGTTCGGCCAGGTCAAGGGTGGACAGAGCCGGATTGCCGATCTGATCGCGCAGGGCGTGACCGGTGTGAAAGGGTACGTGAGTGAGCCCTTCACGTTGGCGCTGGCGAATCCTGACATTCTGTTCGACCGTTATGTACGAGGCGCTACCTTGGCGGAGTCGTTCTATGCGGCATCGTACATGGTGCTCTGGAAGGATCTCGTGATTGGCGATCCGCTCTGCGCGCCGTATGCGATGTTTCAGGAGCCGTCCTTCGCGCCGTGAACCGCACGCTCCATCGCCTGCCTCTTCGCACGCCAGTATATGTCACGCTCGAACTATCCTCACACCATCGACAACGGGGCCGGCGAGCGGCTCACGTTTCTCCGGCGTGTGCCAGGGCCGGCGATGCGCACCGCTTCTGGAACGCCGGTGACGATGATCTGGTGTGTTCGGGCTACATCGAGCCGGCCGACAACATCGAGTACTTCCTGGGCGAGATCTTCGCGTCGTCGCGCCGCGGCGGCGGTCACATGCGCAGCGTCTTCGACGCGGCCTATCTCACGCGTCGCTACCGCAACGAGTTAACCCTGCTCGCGGTGTGCTGGGGCGAGATCGCTAACAGCGGGGGCGAGATCGCTAACAGCGGGAACACGGAGCAGACGGATTGCACCGATTACACCGATAAGCAAAAAGCTTGATTGAAAAGCGCTGTTGATCAATGTCTTTGCTTATCTGTGTAACCCGTGCGATCCGTTCGCTCCGTGTTCCCGCTGTTGCCGTTGCTTTTGCTGTTCCCGTTCGTATCGCTAAAACGCCGCCATGCGCGTGACTTTGATCGCCACGGACCGTTCGTTGCGTACATGCGTGAACGTGTTCTGCCGCTCGGTATACACGAGGAATAGATCGCTGAGCGGCGCATAGCGCCACGCCAGTCGCGCGTTGGTCACGAAGCTGCGCGACTGGGTGTTGTACTGCACGAACGTGCTGCCGAAGAGCGTGGTGGAGTACGCGTACTTGAGGCGCACACCAGCCAGATCGGCGGCAAAGGCACCGCTGGGCAAGGCCACGTCGTTGTGCTGATACGTGCCTTCGAAGCTGATGTCGTAGCGCGGGCGCCAGGTGAGTCCACCACTCAGCGTGGTGTTGGTGCCGTTGTAGAAGTCGCCCACCTGAACGCTCGCGTTGCCGTACACCGGAAAGCGCTGTGTGGAGGTGTAGGTGGCCTTCGCGTTGCGGAAGTTGTAGCGGCCGATCGGAATCGACCGTCCCGGAAAGGGCGTGAAGGTGCGATCGAGTCGATCGAACCAGTCGTTCACTTCGAGCTTGAGTTCACCATCGGGCTGGAAAAAGACACCCAGTGCCGCCGTGAGCTGATGCGATTGCGCGTCGCCGTCGAGGTCGGTGTACAGGTCCGCCTCAACGTACGGATTGAGTTCCTGAATGCCCTTGAGCTTCGGTCGCGCGTGGATGCCCGTCGTGGCGTACATCTGCTGAAACCCGCGGCGGTTCACGAAGCCGATGCCGGGGTCGAAGTTCTCCGACACCCGCTTGTACATTGACGACGAATTCCAGAGCGTGCCGCGATAGGCTATCGACACGCGTCCCGCGGTGCCGTCGGAGCTGGCGGTATCGGCATCGCTCACGGCGACGTACGAATTGATGATGAGATTGCCGAGCAGCCGGATGTTCGCATCAACGCCGTACGAGCGATTGTACGTCCCGCTGCTGTCGGTGGCCTGACGATTGGCGGCGAGCAGGCCGATGTCGGAGTTGCCGAAGAGATTCCGGCGTACGCGGGCGACGGCAAAGTTCTCGGTGGGGCTCGCGGCGGCGCGTTGCGTCTGCATGTCGAGCAGTCCGACTTCCCATCCGCCTACACGACCGGTGAGACGACCGCCGCCGGCAATGGGAATGGGCAGTCCGTCTTTGGTGAGTCCGATCTGCCGCGAGTTGAACAGCGTGAAATCACTCAGCGATGCGCCCATCCGATAATTGCGCTCGGCCACGTCGCCCAAGGTAAACGAGCCGGAGTTTTCGATAAAGAACTCGCGTCGCTCGGGGAACAGAATGCCGAAGCGCGTGAGGTTCACGACCTGCTGATCGACTTCGACCTGCGAGAAGTCGGTGTTGAGCGTGAGGTCGAGCGTCAGCGACGGCGTGACACCATACTTGAGATCACCGCCGACGTCGGCCTTGCTGCCCAGTGCGCCGCTCGGCACCTGCGCGCCGACCGAATTACCGGCCAGCGCGTACGGCTTGATCTGCAGGTTGCGTCCCTGCTTGAGCCCGGTGATGCCCTCCATCGTGCCCGCCTTCGACATGCGATGCACACGATACTGTCGTTCCAGCGGCGCCCAATACGACGTCTCGTTCACGCGACGTACACGACGGATGAAGTTGATGCCCCACGTCTGCGGATCGCGCGAGGCATCGAAGCGCAGCGTCTTGAGCGGAATAATCATCTCCAGCGTCCAGCTCGAATCCTGGCGCAGCGTACGCACGCGCGTGATGCCGTCCCACGCTTCGACGATGTTGCGCGAGTCGTTGAACGTCTGCTCGTCGCGCACGGCGCCCTTCGGATTCACTAGAAACAGAAATGAGTTGCGCTTGTCGTTGAAGGTGTCGAACACGACGCCAAAGATGTCGCTGTTCGACGACACGAAATCGCGTTCGAGTCCGACCGTGATCGCCTTTTCCGGCTCCGGGTCGTAGTTGACGGCACCGATGTAGAGATTGGTGGCGTCGTAGAGCACCCGCACCTCGGTGCGGAACAGCGCGGGATACCCGGTGCTCGGCAGCTGCTGCACGAAGTCGGTGAGCACGGGCGCGGCGATCCAGCCGGCGTCATCGAGCGTGCCGTCGACGACGACAGGGGTCGTGGTGCGCGTGGCGCGGAACGACGGTCGGGCCACCGTTTCCGGATTGACCGGCGCGGGCGCGCGGTTGAGGATCGGTCCCTGACCGCGCGCGGTGGTCGCGGCGAGCAGCAGCGCGGCGGCGAGTGGCAGAGACGAAAAACGCCGCGGCGTCGAGTGGTGGGGCATACTCGACAGTACGCAGCGGTTAGCGCTGGTGCTGGGTCTTGGGCGACCGCGTCTTACGGGCGCGCCGAGTGGCCCCCGGCCGCTCTCCACTTCTTGTACTCCACCGGCATGCACACCGAGCACGGATGGTATCCGGCCGCGATCGCGGTGGCCTCATCGGCGAAGAAGACCCGCTGCTGGGCGTAGAGCGCCCCGTTGGCGAGGGCGCGGCGGGCCGCCTTGCAGTCGAGGCGGCCGTAGCGACGTTCTTTGCGGTAGCCGCCGATCGTGCCTTTCGTGGTGCTGGTGATGCGGGAGCCGTCGGGTCCGATCAGCGTATAGAGCTTTTCCGTTTCCATTGAGGGAAAGCTAGCGGGTTCGGGGGGTGGTGCGGAGGGATGGTAGCTTCGCCAAGTATCTGTCCATGGTTAGAATAATATGACCACTCTGGAGGTTCTGATGACGAAACCCCGCGCATCCGCGCCGCCGACTTCCTCGACCGCGTCAGCCACGATTTCCGCCAGCGTCTTCAAGGCGACGTGCCTCGAATTGATGGACGAGATCGCAGCCACTGGCAGCGATGTGATTGTGACGAAGCATGGCCGACCGGTGGTCCGGGTGGGCCCCGCGACGATTGCCCCAGCGTCTCCCGTCGGCTTCATGCGTGGTACGATTGTGCGGCACGGTGATCTCATCGCATCCGATGAAGACGGCTGGGCGACGACCCAGACCGATCCTCTGCTGACCCGCGGACGATGAGTGCGGCGAAGAAGGCGGCCTCGCGGATCAAAGAACCGGCACCGTCTTATGTCGGACTGCCGGCATGCTGGCGTGCTGCCGATTCTCCGATGCGTGAGACGCCGCTCCTGCTCGATACTCATGCATGGCTGTGGACGCTGGACGGTACGGTCGGTGCCCTCACCACACCGGCGATCCGGATCATCGAGCGGGCGGCGGCCGATGGAAGACTGTACGTGAGCGATATCTCGTTCTGGGAGGTCGTCATGCTCGTGTCAAAGGGGCGCCTCGAGCTCGCCTCAGATCCCTCGATCTGGCTTCGGCGTGCCGTACTCGCGCCCGGCATTCAGCTGTTGCCGCTCACTCGCGACGTCCTCATCGAGAGCGCACGCTTGGCTGGGACGTTCCATGGCGATCCTGCCGACCGCATGCTCATCGCCCAGGCGCAGCTGATTGGCGCGTCATTATTGACATGCGACAAAGGCATCGTTGCCTACGCCGTGAGGACACCGGGAGTACCGGTGTGCGACGCCCGCTGACCGACTGGTCGAGACTCGAGCCCGCAGTACCGCTCCTTACCCCGGTCATCCTGCTCGTCGCAATGCATTGGTCGGCGCAGTTCCTGGCGCGGCAATCCAATCGTCTCTTTGGCCGTCGCCTTCATCTCTACCTGTTCGGCCTCCTCGGCACCATCGTGCACGAAGGCAGTCACGTCATCGCCTGTGTACTGTTCCGTCATCGCGTGTATCACGTGAAGTGGTTCGACGCGCAGGCCACCGACGGCGCACTTGGCTCGGTCGAGCATTCGTATGACCCCACCAGCGGGTATCAACGCGTGGGCACCGTCGTGATCGGCATCGCGCCGCTGGTAGTCGGAGCCGTCGTGATTCTGGTTGCGGCGCAACAACTGCTCGGGCTCACGCCGGAAGCCGCGTGGAACGTATCGACGTGGAGCGTATCGACGTGGCAGTTCGACGACGCGCCGCTGTGGCGATGGACGCTGTTCGCCTATGTGAGCATCTCCGTAGGCGGCTCGATGCACTTGAGCGCGTCTGACGTGCGCGGCACGTGGCGCGGTGTCGTCACGCTAGCCATCTGGAGCGCCGCCGCGGTGCTGGCGACGGCGCTGCTCTGGTGGGTGCTGCAGCGAGCGGTACCCGCCGTGTGGGACAGCGACGTCGTGCCGCAATGGCGCGACGCGCTGCACCACCTCACGCGCATCAGCGAGTCACTTGCGATCGCCATGCTGCTGGCCATCGCGATCAACACACTATGTGCGGTCTTGCTTATGCTCCCGCGTCTTCTTTCAGCGCGCGCTCGATAGCGGGAATCATGTCGCTCGGCAGCGTGGTGGGATCGAAGCGCTCGAGCACCCGTCCGTCGCGACCGATCAGGAACTTCGTGAAATTCCACTTGATCGACGTGCTCCCCAGCATGCCGGGTTTCTCACTCTTCATCCACTGCCAGAGCGCGTCGGCGTCGTCGCCATTCACGTTGAGCTTCGCCGTGAGCGGAAAGCTCACGTCGAAGTTCGTGCTGCAGAATTGCACGATCGATGCTTCACTGCCGGGCTCCTGTCCACCGAACTGATTGCACGGGCAGCCGAGCACGGTGAGCCCCTGCTCGCGGTAGCTGCGCCACAACTCTTCGAGGCCAGCATACTGCGGGGTGAGTCCGCACTGACTCGCCACGTTCACCACCAGCGTGACGCCGCCAACGAGCGACGAGAGGGGTAGCGACTCGCCCACCACCGACGTGACGGTGAAATCCGACATCGTGCTCACGGGCGCACCGTCGTGGCGGTGAAGGGTACGCTCACCATGCTCGGTCCCCACGACATGTCGATCGCACCGCGCGTCGGTCCCATCGAGCGCACGACGATCGTGAATTCCTCTACGTGACTTGGTGTCGCTGTCATCTGCATCGGTACGCGTCCGAGATCATTGGTGGTTGAGTATATCGTGCCCCACTGTCCCACTTGCTTGTTCACGATGAGAAACGTGCCGGCGCGCGTGTGCTGTACGAACAACGTGTAGGCGCCGGGCGGCACGACGAGATCACCCATGGTGAGCGTGCGTGAGGTGAACAGGTGCGTGGCATCGTTCGCACCAGTGCGCCATATGGTGTCGAACGGCACCAGCGCGCCGCCCCAAACGCTGCGGTCACGCACCGACGGGCGTCCGTAGTCGATCAGCACGATGCCGCCCTGTCCGAACGCACCGCGCGCGGTTTCGCGCAGCGACAGCGTACCGGTGGGCTTCATGCCCTTGGCGATCGCCGCGATGTCGAGTCCGCCGGCGCCGCGCGTGGCGATGGATTTGTTGGTGGTGTACGAGCCATCCACCCGCTGCAGTTTGTTGGTCGCGTCGAAGCGCAGGATCATCGCGTAGGCGCCGCCGCGCAGGCGCACGCTGTCACCACCGGCGGCTGAGATGCCGGTGAAGCCAAGGGTGCCTGCGAGGCCGAGCGCCGGAATGGAATCCGCGGCGCCACCGCTCTTGGCGATGCCGGCCAACAGCTCGGTCGGTCCGTAGATGAACGTGGGGAAGTTGATCATCGCCTGCTTGGCCGCGAAGGCGCGCCGCGGCGTGCTGTCGGCGAACACCGCTTCGCGCACGATAGAGTCGGCGGTCACGGTAAAGCGGGTGTTACTGGGCGCGTTCGGCGGCAACGAGCCGTCGGCGTTCAAGCGCTTGATCGCAGCAGTCGTGGGCCGCCCGTTCTTGGCCAGCACTATGCTGTACTGATAGCGCACGACGGCGGCGCCCGAGCGCTGCACCATCTCCCCGGTCATGCCGGTGGCCGTGCGCGTGAACTGCTCGATGGCCACGGTGTCCTTGCCCAGCCGGTACACGAGCGAGGCGGGCTGGGCGGACAGCGACGTCGCGCTACTGAGCGCGGTGCCGGCGGCAAGGGAGACAGCGAGAAGTCGCATGGGTTGGGCTTGGGTCGGTAGGAAGGGGCTCACGGGGAATATGCGCCGAACAGCGACATCGACAACCGCAACGGCGAACGGGAACGGCGAACGGGAACGGCGAACGGCAACAGCGAACGGCAACAGCCAGAACACGGATTTGAATGTGGATGGCGCAGATGTCACAGATAAGCCAACGACGCTTTCAAGGGGTCAGAGTCGTTGTAAGTCGGTGAACGACACAGAACCCATGAAACCCCGGAACCCCATTTAAGACGCCCAGATAAGCCAATTAAGCCGTTTTGGTATGAACGCGGCCCGGGGC
>NZ_JANPLK010000079.1 GCF_031426495.1 Gemmatimonas sp.
AGCCACTGGCCCCACACGCAGCGCGTACCCGAAATCTTTCGATCCTCGGTCACGCCCAGTTCCGGATCGAGCCACCTCACTCGGTAGCCATCGCCCGAGAGGACGAAGAGACGCGTATTGGAGATCCATTCCAGCGTGGAAGGAGGCGCAGCTTCCAGCAGTGGGCGAGGCTCGCCGCCACCGATGGGCAGGATCATGGTGTGCGTCCTGGTCGCGAAGGCGAGGCGCTGCCCGTCGGGGGAAATGCGCGGACTGCGGCCACCCGACGTGCCGGTGATCGGCACCGCAGACGCGTCGATGAGACTGCGGCGCCAGAGCATCGTGGAGTCGCCGCGCTGCACGGCATACACCACGAAATCGCCGCGAGGCGAGACCGACAGTTGCCGACTCGACGAACCAAAGCCGGTGGCGATCGTGCCCGCCACGCGCGCCATCGGCGCACTGTCCGGAAGCGCCGCATCGAAGATCGCGGCCGAGGCTGCGATGGGCGCCCGCGTAAGCGCCCATGCAGCCACCACCAGCGATGCGACGGTCGTGAACGCGAGTGCGGCCGCGATCACTCGCAGTCTCCGGCTGCGATCGGTTGGAGCCTGTACCGACAGTGAGTCTACCGCGTTGCGGTCCACCGCCATCGTGTTCGCGGTGAGGGCCGCGACGAATTCCGCCGTGCTGGCATAGCGATCGGCCGGCAGCTTGCTCAGTGCGCGGAGCACCGCCTGCTCCGCCCCGAACGGCACCGTATCGCGCACCGTGCGGATCGCCTGCGGCTTTTCGGTGAGTACGCGCGCCACGATGGCCTGCACGCTGGAGCCGGTGAACGGCGCGTCGCCGGTGAGCATTTCGTACGTCACCGCGCCGAGCGCGTAGATATCCGCGCGCGCATCTATGGTGCGTTCGCCCATGGCCTGTTCGGGGCTCATGTACTGCGGTGTGCCGAGACTGAGGCCCGTTTGGGTCATGCGCTGACCGCCGGCAGCTTGCACAGCGAGGGCGATGCCGAAGTCGGCGACCGTGGCGTGCCCGTTCTGCAGCAGGATGTTCTCGGGCTTCACATCGCGGTGAACGATGCCGAGGGCGTGCGCCGCGCCGAGGGCGTCGGCCACTTCGCGCGCGATGCGCAGCGCGTCGTCGATCGGCAATTGCCGCTCACGCTCGAGGCGCGCGCGTAGTGTTTCGCCCGCGACGAACGGCATGACGTAATACAGCAATCCGTCCGCGTCGCCTGAGTCGAGCAGCGGGAGAATATGCGGATGTTGCAACCGCGCCGTCGTGCGAATTTCAGTTAAGAACCGGTCGCCGCCGAGTGCCGCACCCAAATCGGGGTGCAACACCTTGATCGCGACATCGCGGTCGTGTTTGATATCGTGCGCGAGATACACGGTGGCCATGCCGCCGGCGCCAAGTTCGCGCTCAACGCGATAGCGGTCGGCGAGTGCGGCGGTGAGACGCGACAGTCGATCACTCATGTGCGCACTCCCCCCGAGGGCGCGAGCAGCGAATCCACCTCACGCCACGGCACCAGCTGCGTGGCCCCGCGTGTCTGTCGTGACGTTCCTCCGTAGATCACCCGCGTTTCGATGGCAAGCGTTCGTGCGCTCTGACGAGCGCCGGCTGCCAAGCGATCAACGGATTGTGTAAAGTCGCTGGCGATCGTCGCTCCCGATTTCGCTTCGACAAAGGTGACGATGTTCGCCTCGCTCGCGATCAGATCCACCTCGAGGCCCGCGACATCGCGATAGTGGAAAAGATCGCGCCGAATGCCGAGATGCGCACTCTGCTTCATTAGCTCCGACGCCACCCAACTCTCGAACAGCGCGCCGCGCAGGGGGTGCGTGCGCAGCTGCCCGGGCTCGCGAATGCCGAGCAGATAGGACGCCACTCCCGTGTCGACGAAGTGCAGCTTAGCGGACTTCACGACTTGCTTGCGAAACGTCGGATGCCAGCCTGGCAACCGGAACACGAGATAGCTGGCCTCGAGTACCGAGAGCCACGCTTTGGCGGTGTTGTGTGAGATGCCGGCGTCGGCGCCAAGGCGAGAGAGATGCGTTTCACCGGCCGTGCTTCCGGCGCACAGCTGCAGAAAGTTGGTAAAGGCGCGCAGGTCGCCGACGTTGAGGAGCTGGCGGACATCGCGTTGCACGTAGGTCGCCACGTAGTCGGCCAGCCACTGATGCGGCGGAATCTGCCGATCGTAAATTCGCGGATACGCACCGGTCCAGAGCGCCTCGAACAAATCGCTCGGCGATGTCGGGAATCGCTGCAACTCCGCCCAGCTGGGCGGAAAGAGTTCCAGCAATCCGGTGCGACCGGCGAGCGACTGGGTGACCGACGCCGTCAGCGCGAGTTGTTGTGAGCCGGTGAGAATGAAGCGTCCCGGCGCGGGGTTCGCGTCCACATCGGACTGGAGGTAGCTGAACAGCTCCGGCACACGCTGCACTTCGTCGATGATGGCGCCATTGGGGAGCGACGCGAGGAAGCCATGCGGGTCGGACAGCGCGAACTCCCGCACATCGAGCGGCTCGAGGCTCACGTATTGGAGCGACGGAAAGGTGGAGCGGCACAGCGTCGTTTTTCCCGACTGGCGGGGGCCAGTGACACTCACCACGGGGTAATACCGGGCAAGTTCGGTGAGTCGACTGGCCGCGTCGCGGACGATCATCTATTGAGTGTACGCCGGGTCGATTATTTTGTCAATTGAATTGCCAATTTGTGTTTCAGATTCGTAAGTCAATGAAAATTAGCATGTTAGTAGACCACGACGCACGCCAGTTCGTTGCGTTCGCTGCGACCCGCTAAATTGCCGCGCCCAACGAAGGGTTAGCCGAGCCACACGCGACCCTTTTTCATCGATTCATCCGTTTCACTAGCCCATGCCGGACTGTATTCGCTCGCTCGCCCTCGGCACTCTTGCCGTCGTTCTCGCCGCCTGCTCCCGTGACACCGCCAAGGTCGATACCGGGACCACAGACACCGGCAAGGGAGCCACTGCTACCGCCGGCGCTGGCAACTCGACGGCCGTGCGTCCGTCCGCCGATTCCCAGAGCGCTTCCGTGCCGGCGCTTGCGCCCGCGCCCACCGACAGCGCGGCCGCCGCACTCGCGCAAGCCGGCTCCTCCGCTGCCGACACGGGCAAGAAGATCGTCGGCACGCTGCAGCCAGGACGCTCCAAGCAGGACCAGGAGACGTTCAACGCCGCCATTCGCATGGGCGAGCGGGCGCTTGCGACGTGGCCCAAAAGTCCCAGCGCAAGTTCGGGTGCGCTTCTGCCGGGGAACCGCATCATCGCCTACTACGGCAACCCGCACTCGAAGAAGATGGGCGTGATCGGGGAGTATCCGGAACAGGAGATGCTCGGGATGCTCGACCGAACGGTCGCGGAGTGGAAGGCGGCCGATCCGGCGACGCCTATCGTGCCGGCGATTCACCT